>CAJBHN010000252.1 GCA_903952805.1 uncultured Myxococcales bacterium
ACCATCATGAAGGCCACCGCCCGCAAGGTGCGTCGCCTCCACGACGACAAACTCGTGGCGGGCTTTGCCGGCTCCACTGCGGACGCCCTCACCTTGTTTGAGTTGTTCGAAGCCAAGCTGCGGGAACACGGTGGCAATCTGACGCGAGCGGCTGTCGAGCTCACCAAAGACTGGCGCAAGGACAAAGTGCTGCGCCGATTGGAGGCGCTGATGCTCATCGCTGACCGCGACCGCATCCTGTTGCTGTCAGGCAGTGGCGACGTCATCGAACCCGACGGCGACTGCCACGCCATCGGTTCGGGCGGTCCCTTCGCACTGGCGGCGGCCCGCGCCTTGTGTGCCCACACCACCCTGCCCGCCCGCACCATCGCCGAGGAATCGCTGAAGGTCGCCGCCGACATCTGCGTCTTCACCAATCACAATATCGTCGTCGAGGAACTGTCATGACCGACAAGATGCTGGCCTTCACACCTCGCGAAATCGTCTCCGAGCTGGACCGCTACATCGTCGGCCAGAACGACGCCAAGCGCGCCGTCGCCATTGCCCTGCGCAACCGTTGGCGTCGCAAGCTTGTCCCCCCGCCACTGCGCGACGAGATTGCGCCCAAGAACATCCTGCTGATGGGACCCACGGGCTGCGGCAAAACCGAGATTGCCCGCCGCCTCGCCAAGCTCGACCGCGCCCCGTTTGTCAAGGTCGAGGCCACCAAGTTCACCGAGGTCGGCTACGTCGGCCGCGACGTCGACTCCATGGTGCGAGACCTCGTTGAGGCCAGCATCAAGCTGGTGCGCGACGAGGCGGTCGACGACGTCAAAGAGCGAGCCCGCGAAGCGACCGAAAAGCGCCTGCTCGATGCCCTGCTGCCCCGTGCGAAGCCGCGGACCGCGCCGGGGCTCTTTGGCCAGGGCGTGGCCTTCGACCAGACAGCGGCGCCGGCGCCGGCGGCCGACGACAAGACGCGCGAGCGCTTCCGTCAGATGCTGCGCAACCTCGAACTGGAGGACCGCGAGATCGAGATCGACGTCGCCGTGCCTGCGCCGACGATGCAGATGTTCGGCGCGCCTGGCATCGGCGGTCCCGATGGTGGCGGCATGGACGGTGGAGGCATGGGCGGACTGCAGGAGGCCCTGAGCCAGGCCTTTGGGGGCAAACGCAAGCAGAAGAAGCTGCCCATCAAGGAGGCTCGGCCTGTCCTGGAGCGCGACGAGGCCAACAAGCTCGTCGACCACGAGCACATCACCCGCGAGGCGGTTCGTCGCGCCGAGGAGTGCGGCATCATCTTCATCGACGAGATCGACAAGATTGCCGGCAGCGACCGCCGCGGCGGCGCCGACGTCTCTCGCGAGGGCGTCCAGCGGGATATCCTGCCGATCATTGAAGGATCGACGGTATCGACCAAGCACGGTCCGGTGAAGACCGACCACGTGCTCTTCATCTGCGCTGGCGCGTTTCACATGAGCAAGCCGTCAGACCTCATTCCCGAGTTGCAGGGGCGCCTGCCCATTCGTGTCGAGCTCAAGCCGCTGACGCGCGCCGACTTCGTCAAGATCCTCAAGGACACCGAGGTCTCGCTCATCCGCCAATACCAGGCCCTGCTGTTGGTCGAGGGCGTGACGGTCACCTTCACCGACGACGGTCTCGACGCCGTCGCCGAGGTCGCTGCCCTCGTGAACGAAGCCCAGGAAAACATCGGCGCGCGCCGGCTGGCAACGGTGCTGGAGCAGCTCCTCGAGGAAGAGAGCTTCGAGGCCCCCGATCGTCGTGGCCATGACCTCGTCGTCGACAAGGCCTTTGTCGAACGCAAGTTGTCGCCGTTGCTCAAGCGCGAAGACCTGTCCCGCTACATTCTGTAGCTGACTGAGACGACGTCAGCCGAGCAGGTCGAAGACGCGGTCGACGTCGGCGATGCTGTTGAAGGCGTGGGGAGCCAGGCGCAGACCGCCGCCGCGAACGCCGACGCTGATGTCGGCCTCGCGCAACATGGCGGCGATGTCGTGCGGATCGCCGGGGGGCACGAAGGTCACGATGGGGCTGATGGTCCGTGGCTGCACTGAGTAGCCCCGTCGACGGGCCTGCTCCTCGATGGATGCCGACACCGCCATGGCCTCGCGATGCAGTCGGGGCTGACCAATCTCCAGCAGCAACTCCACCGAGGCCGCCCCACCAATGGCCCCCAACAGCATCGGCGTGCCGGGCTCGAAGCGGCGGATGTCGCGGCGCGTCGGTTTGTCGGCGTCGACGGCGTCGTCGGGGGTGCCGTAGGTGATGGCCCCTTGCAGGACAGGCACCAATCGCTCGCGCAGCGAGGGGCTCACGGCCAAAAACCCGTGACCCACGGGGCCCAGCAGCCATTTATGGGTGCCGCCGCACACGGCGTCCACGCCGAGGGCACCCATGTCAAAAGGCAGCATGCCGAGGCCCTGGATGGCGTCGACGACGACGATGGCAGAAACCTTGTGGGCGGCTTCCACGACGCGGGCGAGGTCGACGACGGCGCCGCTCTGAAACTGCACATAGCTGACGGCGACGACGGCCGTCTGGGGACCAATGGCGCGGATCAAGGCGTCGTGGTCGATGGCGTAGTCGGCGCCAGAGCCAACGACGTCGACGACCGCGCCGGCGCGCTCGGCGGCCCGATGCCAGGGGTAGGCGTTGGACGGGTATTCCTGGTCGAGGCGCACGATGCGCGCGCCGGCCTTCAGTGGCAGACCAAACGCCACCTGCGAAATCGCCGCCGCACACGTCTGGAAAAACGCGAGGTCGGCGGCGTCGCAGCCCACGAGGCGGGCGAAGGTCCCGCGGGCCTGCTCGTAGCGCTTGAGCAGGCGCGTCATGCCCAACGAGCCATCGCGCATGACGGCAGCGACGTCGACGATGGCTCGCTCGGCCCGGCTCGACAGGGGCGAGACGCCGGCATTGTTGAGGTGGACGATGGCGCTGTCGGCGAAAGGGGCCTGCAGTTCGGCGAGAGCGAGGTCGGCGGTGCTCATGACCACGGATGTGGCACGGGCACCGCCGACTGTCAGCCGTCAGCTGTGGGTCCAATATTCCGTCGAGGATCAGCCGCCGAGGGCGCCGACGACGTTGATCTTGATCGTCAACTCGGTTTCGAACTTCACCGTCGTGGTGAACTGGGGCGGGTCCGACGGCTGCAGGTCGGCGTCCATGTCCATCTGGTCGGCAGCCTTGAAGACGCCGACCAGCTCATTGTTGGTCACAGGCATGTCGTAGGCGACGGGGCCAGGGGCGCCGTCGAAGGCGCCGGCGGCGCTTTCGGCGGCGACGACAGCGTCGGTGCCCTAGGCGCTCACAGCGATGGTCAATGCCTCGATAAAGCCCAACCCCCGCAGCTGCCGGTCTCCTTCGTTTGGGTCGATGACGGTCATCGACAGCTTGCTCAGGGTCAGGCTGTCGACAGCGTCTTTGTTGTAGCCGGCCGTGTCGAAGGTCTGGGCAATGGACTGGGCCAGGGCGTCAGAGAGCGCCCCGGCCGGAAACACGTCGCTGCCGACCAGCGGATTGCCCGCCAGGATGCCTGCGCCCGGCACCTCGATCTCGCTTTCGGCAGGCACCACGACGGTGGTCAGCTCGGAGCATCCCACCAGCAGCGCCAGCATCGACGACAAGGCCATGATCAACGGCACACGCACCATATCGCACCTCACCTTACACAACCCGACACCATTAGCCGGCCCTCAGGCCCGACGACGACGACGCCACGCCAACAGCGTAGCGAGCCCTGCGAAGCCCGCCAGTGACATCGGGTTGGTCTGGCTTTGATCGCAGCAGCAGCCGCTCTCGCAAGCGTCGGTGGGCGGGTTCAGGCGCGCATAGGGCTTGAGCGACGCGAACTTGCCGGTGATGTTGCCGGTGTTTTGGTCGTCGCGGTGAAAGCCCTCCCACTGGATGGCGGGGACG
>CAJBHN010000253.1 GCA_903952805.1 uncultured Myxococcales bacterium
CAATCGTGACGACGCCACGGCTCCGCGGGTACCGTACGCGCAGAGCAGCCACAGTCCTCGACGGTCGCTCGCCATCACCCGCGTGGCTGCGTGCAGCGAGAAGCTCTCGATAAACGCCGACAACGGCGCGCGCCGAGCATCGCGGGGAAAGAGCACAGGCTGAGGCGTGGCCGACGCCGCATCGAGCGCTTCGAGGAGGCGGTCGATCTCGCGTCGTCGCTCGTCGTCGTCGTTGAAGAATCGCGCGGGCGGGACAGGTCGGGTCTTGGGCACGGACCCCGCTGGCGACGACCATGAGGGCGGCGACGATGCCGTGAGCGATGCGTATCGGGCAGATGTAGCGCGTTTCCCGGCTGGCCGGCGACGTCGTCAGAAGCGAGACAGGCGGGCCAGGGAGGCGGTGGCGAGTTCCAGGCGGGGCTGGCGAGACACGGGCGGTGGACAGCCCCGCACCTCGAGGCGGTGTCCCGCCCAGGTGATGGTGCCGTCGCCGATGGGCAGCGGCGTCGCTGTGCCCGGCAGCACCTCGATGAAGCGCCAGGCAGGCCGCCGTTGCTCAAGGACCACGCCGGTGGGCGTGCGCCAGACAGCGACGCTGCGGTCGAAGGCCAGCATCAGGGTCTCGCCCACGGCGACGAAGGCCGAGGCGCGAAAGCCCACCCAGTAGACCATGAGGCCCCAGGCCTGCAGGCTGTCGACGACGACGCCCCGGGGCGGCGTTTCGTCCATGGGCCCGTAGATCAGAAGGGTCGTCCGGAGGGGCGTGCGCACCACCGACCGGGCCAACAGGCGGTCCGATGCTGGTGACACCTCGGCAGGCACGAGCCAGCCCGGGCCGCGGGAACGCACCGTCACCCCTTCGGCGCACCTCACGTCGTGGCCATCGGCTCGCCGCGCGATGGTCAGGCTGCCGGGGGGGATCGGCCACCGGAAGGAGTCACTCGACGCCATCCCGAGGGTCACATCTACCTGATCGAACTGCGCTTCGACCCCGAGTAACGTCGTGGAGGACGGCTCGTAGACGAGGGTGACCGTCTGGTCCTGGTCCTGCTCCCGCAGCACCCGAACGCGAGAGTCGATGGTGGTCCACCGCGGCGGCGTCGGCGGAATGGGCCCGGAAAACAACGCGCAGCCCGACGACAGGTCGATGTCGATGGCCCCCAGCTGCTTGATGGCGACGGTGGTGCCGCCGCAGTCGGCACAATGGTGGCGGCCCGTCACCGCGCTGTCGGCGTCGGCCATCCAGGCCCGCGAACCGTGGGGGCAGAGTCGGACCTGTTGGTGGGCCACGTCGGCGAAGACGCCGAGCCCGAGGCCGCAGGCCACGTCGAAGGCCAGGCGCGGCAGAATCGTGAGGGGCTCGTTGAGCAGGTCGACGAGCTTACTGGCAGCACCCATCGCCTCACGCGGCTCGGGGAGGGCGTCCAGCCAGGCGACGAAGGCGTCCGCCCGGGCAAGCTCCGGTCGGTCGCGGTCGGTCCAGATGTGTCGTGCGTCAGCCAGGGTCATCGGTCGACGCTACCGTCTACTCCTTGACGAGATCCATCGCTCGCTCCACGACCGCGCGGCGGTCAAGCAGCTCGAGCGAATCACCCACACATCTGATCGAGACGGTCTGACGGACACGGTCGACCGTGACATGTGAGCCAGCTGGAGCCGCGACGAAGAGGTGGCGGGAACGAGCGTCGTCGTCCGCAGGGCAAGTCCTGCCTGCTGTGGGTGTCGACGTCGGTGCCGACGCCAGCTTTTCACGGTGGGCACTTGGCCCCGATTCGACCAGTCCGCCACCGACGCGGCATACTTCGGCGATGCGTGCCCTCAGCGATGTTCCGGGAGCCGTGTTTCTCGCCGCCGCCATCGTCCTGGAGGTCGCTGGCACGACGAGCATGAAGCTCTCCGAGGGGTTCACGCGGCTCGCCCCGTCGCTCGCGATGGCCGTCTGCTACGTCGGCAGCCTTGCGATGTTGACGCTCGCCCTGCGCACGATCGCCCTCGGGACCGCCTATGCGATCTGGGCCGGCATCGGCACCGCCCTCGTCGCCGCCGTCGACGTCGTGCTGTTTCGCGAGCCGCTGTCGGCGCTGCGCGTCGGGGGCGTGCTGTGCGTGATCGCCGGGGTCGTCGCATTGCACCTCGCAG
>CAJBHN010000254.1 GCA_903952805.1 uncultured Myxococcales bacterium
CTCTTCGACGTCAGCAATGGCGAGGGCAGCACTGGGCACATTGGCAAGACGGCCGTTGATCAGCGCGAAGCCGATGCCGCGCAAGGCGACCGGTTTGCCAATGTCATGCAGCAGCCCGGCGATATACGCGCCCTGAACGTCCGCGCCGAGCCACTGCGCCAGTGCCGCCGCCCCCTTGGCTGTTGCCAGCGAATGCGCCCAGGCCGCCTGCTGCTGAACGGTCATGGCTTCAAACGCAACGCGTTCCTTGGTGTCGAAGACAGCGGCGGCGGCGGCAGCAATGGCTATTTGGGTGACTTCTTCCAGGCCCACGACGCGGATGGCATGGTTGACACTCTCGACTGGCGACGTCTGATCGAACAACAGCGCGTTGGCCGCGCCGATGACCTTGGCAGCGATGACGGCATCCTGCTCAACCAGTCGCTCGACGATATCTACCCGCACGTCCGGCTGCGACGACAGGGCAATCAGCCGGTTGGCGATGAGCGGAAATGGCGGCACCTTGTCGATGCTGGCAAGCAGTTCAGAGATGATGGTTGAAGCAAGCGTCGTGACCTCAACCGGGTCGCAGGCGACAACATCAGCTCGTTCGGCTGCCGAAAACAGTGGACGTCCAGGGAGCCAAGCAAGGCCCGGTTTTGGTGCAGCTTCGGGGTCAAAGTCGACGCCAGCGAAAACGTCGGCAAAACCAGCCTCCACGCCCGACGTCGCCGGCTCGCTGGTCGCAGCATCTTGCAGAGGTCGGTCCGAGGCTGTCGCCTCGAGAATCCGACTGGACGTTCGGTACGAACGGATGAGACGCAGCAACCACCCAAACACGATCAGCCCAACTTTCCCACGTCTCATGAACCCACGCGACCCTCACGATACGTGTCAGGCCTGCGCGTGGCAACGTCGACACAGGTGGCGCGAGGCCTGAGCGATCATCCTGTGGCACGTCGCCGACAGGCGGAGAGGTCTGATGTCCACATCAGCTCCCCGAGCCGTCGTCGGCGAGGAGGGTTGAAACCGATACATGGTCGGGGATTTCGCCCGGGGCCATCGAGAGGGAGTCGTAGGCCGCATACGGCACGGTTTTTCGCTTCTCGAGGTCATGGTCGTGGTGGTCATCGTTGGCATCCTGTCGACGATGGCGGTGCCAAACCTCGGCAAGCTGGCGGTGCACTTCCGGGGGGGGAGGCCGCCAGGGCCGTGCATGCAGCGTGTACGCAGCCCCGCGGACGAAGACAGTGAACAGGCTGTGGCTTGATGTGTTTCGGCAGAGTGAGCCCCGCATCCGGAAAACGCGAAACCGGGGGTCAAAACGGCGAAAATCGTTTTCAGCACAGCCTGTTCAAAAATCCCTTCAAGAATGGGTCATCGGCGGCCGTCGGGAAAAACGGCAATTGGTTCGTCTCGTGCCTTGATGAGGGGCTGTTTGGCATGTTTCGCTATCAGCAAAGCTGGTTCGATCTGGCAAAGAAGTATCTAGATTTTTCTAATGGGGCGCCGCCACGCTGACGAACCACACCGCAGGGTACGTCATGGCCCAGGCAAAAACGAAACGCTGCAGGCCAAACACGAAGAAATTAACGATGTGAAAGGCCAAACCGATGGCGCAGGAGGCGGCGCACCAGGTCGGAGACAACAGCGAGACTGGAAAACTGATTTGCCAAGCGATGAGAAAATGGGACGCCAGTTGACTGGTCCCGGGGATTTGCAGGGTTGTGCGGACCCATGAAGGCACGGCATAGCGCTCCACCGCGGCGAAGGCTGCGGGGGCAGAGCCGTTACGCCACACCGGGCTGCGCAACTTCGCCACCCCAGCGCTCAGGTAGGAAAGCGTCGCCTGCGTCGCGACAAAGACCAGACCAACCCATTCGGCGTTGATATCCGCCAGCGACGCAGCGTCGACCAACATCGCCGTCGCCGCAACCAGATTCGTCATGGCGTCTGCGGCGCCGTTTTCACGACCACGAAAGCGCAGCGACATCACCATCGAGGTGCTGAAGCAGGCGACGGTCACAGCGATTCCAGCACGTGGAGATACCAGCAAGACCGCGCCAGCGAGCATCCTCAGGGCGATGACCACGCGAACGCCGGAGGCGCTGGCAACGATGTCCAGCACGGTCCGGATGACAGGACCATGGCGCGCGTAGTCACCGCGGAGCAGGGGCCACGCCCATATTCCGTCGTCGTCAAAAGCGCGTCTGGCCGCCCATTGCTCAAGGGCCTGGAGCAAGATGGCGAGACCGAGGCCATGGTGAACCACTTGCCACGCCAACGTCGATGTCATTGCCCACGGCGACCACCACGCATCATTCATGGCGTGCTCCGCGCGGGTGCTTGCAGCATCAGAATGTCAGCAGATGCACCGTCGACGTCGACACCCGAAATCACAATCCGAAATTCGACAGGAGCCCGACAGCCAAGCGCACACGCTTCGCGTTGGACCAGACGCTCCACCAGCTGAAATGTGACCGAACGGTCGAGCCCTTCGTCGTTGTGGACGTCGCCGTCGTTGACCTCGGCGGCGAGACGATCCACCAGACCGCACGACGCCAGGCGCATGGTTTCGTCGGGGTTATGCAGGAGCCGCCACGGTGAGCGCTGCCGATGTCCAGGGGCCATGGTCGGCACCGTCAGCCAGGGCGCTGATGGGTTGAGTGGGTCCATGCTGCGAAGCTGGAGCACCGGCAGCGCCGCGATATTGTCAAAGAGCCGCCAGGATGGTGCGACGGCAGACAGCACGGCGCGCCAGATGCTGCCGGAGTGACGTATTGGGGGCGTCAGGCGCGTTCTTGGGTCATTCTTCACGAGATTCGCCGCGGCAAGGTGTCCTTCGGGGGCAGCGGATTGGCCATGAACGGCTCCGGATTCATGAAGAGACACTATCAGCACGGAGGTGCAGCATAGCCGTCACCTGCGGGGCAGCGTGGCTCGCGGAATAGCCACGGGAGGAACCCGTGCCAAGGTCGTTCGGGCGAAGAGCCGTCAATCATGCCTTGTTGTTTTCCGTTCGCGGCAACTTGGAGTAGATTCGCCCCGTCGTCCATCCCGGGGCGATCGTCACCCAGCAATGCTGTCCCACGCCGGACCGCCAAGGAGTCTCCATTGCAGAAGAGCAGAATCCATTTGCCTCATTCGCTGTGCCTGTCGTCATCGTTGGCGCTGCTGTTGCCGCTCGGCGTCGTGGTCGGCTGCGACAGTCCGATTGACGACAGCGGTGAAGGCGAGGGCGAAGGCGAAGGCGAGGGCGAGGGCGAGGGCGAGGGCGAA
>CAJBHN010000255.1 GCA_903952805.1 uncultured Myxococcales bacterium
AAGACGATACCAGCCTGAGAGACACGATCGCCGAAGCGCTGCGCGGGCAGGGCTACGACGTCACCGCCGTCGGCAACGGCGCCGCCGCGATGGAGGCGCTCAACGGCGCTGCGTTTGACGGCGCCATCCTTGATGGCTTGCTGCCGAAAATGACCGGCTTTGACGTCGCCAAGCAGATCCGGGCAACCGCGCCTCAGACCGGCGTGGTGCTCATGAGCGGTGTCTTCAAAGGCAACGCGCAGCAGACG
The DNA here is from genome assembly GCA_903952805.1 of uncultured Myxococcales bacterium. GTDB lineage: Bacteria > Myxococcota > UBA727 > UBA727 > VGSZ01 > VGSZ01. The sequence goes on from CAJBHN010000255.1 coordinate 249, forward strand.
GATCAGCTGCAGCAGACCGGCGCCAAGGCTTACCTGGTGAAGCCGTTCGAACTGCAACGGCTGTTCGACTCGCTGCGATCGTTTGCGCCACCGCCGGCGTCGTCGTCGGGGGCGCCGCAGGTCGTCGATCAGCAACCCATCGCCAACGAGGGCAATCTCCTGGAAACGCCGCCGGTGTATCTGGGCTGGCGCATCCAGCATGAGTCTCACACGGGCATTCTGGAACTTTTCGGTTCGGCTGAGCGTGGTCGCATCTTCGCGTACAAGGGCCGCGCGATTTTTGCCCAGCACAGCGATGCCATGCTCCACGTGGGCATCGAATTGCTGAAGGACGGTACGCTGTCGCCGGAACAGTTCAAGGAAGCCGCAGACCTCGCGGTGGCTCGCAGTGTTGGGCTGTACGAGGTCCTCAAATCCGAGGGGCTCGCCACCGAAGCCCAACTCAAACTCGCCTACAAGCTCATGGTCCCCAAGATCATCGAGCGTTTGGCCTGCCTCACCGGCAAGTACCGCTGGAGCGCCACCGACGCCTTCACGTCGATCGTGCCGGCGGCATCGGCGTCCATCGTGGACAGCATGTTCACGGGCGTCGGAAAGGCTGCCGACAAGGACCTTGAGCCCCACGTCGCGCCCCGGCGTCCGCTGCGCCTCGCTCCTGGCGACCAGTGGGCCGAGGTCTGCAATATGTTGGTGGCGTCGGTGGGCAGCGATTCGCTGACGCGCGCCATCAACGGCCGTGCGACCGTCGCCCAGCTCTTGGAGGTGGCGCCGACGCCGCGGGAGCGCTTGGTGCGCCTGCGGCAGGTCTATCTGTTGATGTCGACGATGGCCGTCCGTGCTTCCCTTGAGCCCATCCCGATGGCCCGGGCCGTCTCGGTCGCCGACGACATCGCTGCCGTCTCCGCGAATCAGGCCCAGCCCGCGCCGGCGCAGGCGGCTGCCGTCTCCTCCCCTTCAGGTCCGGCACCCTCGATGCGTTTCGACAAAGCAGCGGCCAACGCTGCGGCCAACGCTGCGGCCGATGCCGGCATCAGCTTCAATGCCGCCGACACCGACGCCCGCGCCAGGATCTCCGCCAAGATTGCCGAATTGGCCGGCAAGAACCATTGGGACGTGCTCGGGGCGCCCCGCGACGCCGATGCCAACGCGCTCAAGAAAGCCTATTTTGCGTTGTCGCGAGACTTTCATCCAGACAGCTTTGCCGGGCTGCAGCTTGGGTCATCCCAGCGCCAGCTCGAGGACGTCTTTTCGATGATTCAGGAGGCCTACGCGGTCTTGACCGACCCCGCCAAACGCGGCGAGTACGAAGCCAAGACCAGCCTGGAAGTCGGTGGCGGCTCCAGCGACATCGGGGCCATCTTCGCCGCCGAGAGCGATTTCAATCGGGTCAAGAACCTGGTGGAACGAGGTGAGCTTGTCTCCGCCGCCAAGTTGATGCCCAAGGTCGTTTCGGTGCTCGCGACCAGCGAAGAGGCCCGCGGTTACAAGCTCTTCCTGGATTGGTGGGCCGTAAAGAACACGGCAACCGCCGGCGACATCGTCAGAGAGTTGCAGAATCTCAACAAACTCGCGCCGGCCGCGCATTCCCTTACCGAGTTCCAGGGCTGGATTCACCTGGAAACCGGCAATCTCAAGGGCGCCAAGGGGGCATTCAAACGCGTCCTTGACGTCGACGCCCGCAGCGCCGGTGCCGACCGCGGCATGCGCGCGGTGACTCGCAAACAGGAAGAGATGGACAAGGCTGCCTCCTCTGGATTGGGCCGCCTTTTCAAGCGCTGACCTGATGCTGAGCTGGTGCTCAGCGTGTGAGTCGTTCGCCGCGGGCTCGCCGTCCTCGTACGCGATTGAGTTGGTCTGGCGTTGCCTCCTTCGTCGACGGCCTCGATGTCGTCTGCCACGCGTGCCCATCGCGCTCGAACAGGCCTCGCAAAAAGCGGCCCGTGTGGCTGGTGGGGTGGGCCGCCACTTGCTCGGGTGTGCCCTGCACGACGATGTGTCCCCCGCCGGAGCCTCCTTCTGGTCCCATATCGATGACCCAGTCGGCCGTCTTGATGACGTCAAGGTTATGCTCGATGACGAGGACGGTGTTGCCCTGGTCGGCGAACCGATGGAGCACACCCAGCAGTTGGGCGACGTCGTGAAAATGCAGGCCGGTGGTCGGCTCATCGAGGATGTAGAGCGTCTGCCCCGTCGCTCGGCGGCTCAGTTCCTTGCTCAGCTTGATGCGCTGGGCCTCGCCGCCCGACAACGTCGTCGCTGACTGACCGAGTTTGATGTAGCCGATGCCGACATCGTGCAGCGTTTGCAGCTTGCGATTGATGGCTGGCACTGCCTTGAAGAATTCCAGAGCGTCATCGACTTCCATATTGAGAATGTCGGAAATGCTCTTGCCCTTGTAGTGGATCCCCAAGGTCTCGGGATTGTAGCGGGCGCCGCGGCAGACCTCACAGACGACATAGACGTCGGGGAGGAAATTCATCTCGATCTTGATGACGCCGTCACCTTCGCAATGTTCGCAGCGACCACCAGCGACGTTGAACGAGAAACGACCGGGGCCGTAGCCGCGGACCTGGGCATCTTGCGTTGCTGCAAAGAGCTTGCGGATGTCGTCGAAAACGCCGGTGTACGTGACCGGGTTGCTGCGCGGGGTGCGGCCGATGGGGGTCTGGTCGATGTCGACGACCTTGTCGACGTGCTCGAGACCGGTGATGGTGTCGTACGCCAGCGGACGCTCGCGGGTGTCGTACAGCGCCATCGACAGCGCCCGCTGCAGGGTGTCGTTGATGAGCGTTGATTTGCCCGAGCCCGATACGCCGGTGACGCACACGAGTTTGCCCAGGGGGATGCTCAGGTCGACGTCGCGGAGGTTGTTGCCGCGGGCGCCGGTGAGTGAGAGGGACTTGCCCTGGCCCACGCGTCGCTCGGGCGGAATCGCGATGAAGCGCTTGCGGCTCAAATAGTCCCCCGTCAGCGAAGTCGGGTGATTCATGATGTCGTCGGGTGTGCCCTGGGCGACGATTTCCCCGCCCTTGTGGCCAGCCCCGGGGCCCATGTCGAGGACGTGGTCCGCGGCCAGGATGGTGTCTTCGTCGTGTTCGACGACGAGGACCGTGTTTCCGAGATCCCGCAGGTGCTGCAGGGTTTTGAGCAGCTTCTCATTGTCGCGCTGGTGCAGCCCGATGGAAGGCTCGTCGAGCACATAGAGCACGCCGACCAGTGCCGAGCCAATCTGGCTCGCCAGGCGGATGCGCTGGGCTTCGCCGCCCGACAACGTCCCCGTCGACCGATCAAGAGTCAAGTATTGCAGGCCCACGGCGACGAGGAAGTCCAGACGAGCGAGAATCTCCTTGAGAATCGCCGCCGAGATTTGGGTGTCCCGTGCATCGAGGGCAAGAGCGGCGAAGTGGGCGCGGCTGTCGGCGATGGAGCGGCCCACCAGTTCGTTGAGGGGCACGCCACCCACTTTGACGAAGCGGGCCTCTTTGCGCAGCCGTGCGCCGTCACATTCGCTGCAGTGGGTCTTTTCCGTGTAGCGCTCCAATTCAAAGCGAACGCCTTCGGATGTCGTCTCCTTGAAACGACGTTCGAGATTGGGGATGACCCCCTCGAAGGTTTTTTTGAAGGCGTATTCGTTGCCGCTGCTCTCGGCGGCGAGCTTGAAGCTGTACTCCTTGTCGGTGCCGTACAGCAGCACGTCGCGGACAGCCTTGGGCAGCGTCTTCCACGGCGTCGACAGTTTAAACTTGAGGTCCTTGGCGACGGCCGCCAGCATTTGAATGTAGTAGCTCTGCCAGGGGCCGGCCCACGGTTTGATGCAGCCGTCGTCGAGCGACAACGCCGGATCGGGGATGAGCAGGGACTCGGTGAATTTCTGGATTTCGCCCAGGCCCGTGCAGGCGGGGCATGCCCCCTGCGGTGCGTTGAACGAGAACATTCGTGGCTCGAGCTCTGGATAGCTGATGCCGCAGTCGACGCAGGCGAAGTTGGTGCTGTGCAACTCCTCGACGTCCGATGGTTGCTCGTGACGGATGACGCAGACGAGGCCATCGGCCTTCTTGATGGCCAATTCGACGGCGTCGGCCACGCGGGCACGGGCATCGGCCTTGACGACGACGCGGTCGATGACGACGTCGATGCTGTGCTTCTTTTGTTTGTCGAGCCCGCCCCAATCCTTCTGGGCGAGATCCTCCAGCATCTGCACTTCGCCGTCGACGCGCACGCGGGAGAAGCCGTCCTTCATGAGCTCCTTGAGCTCTTTTTTGTACTCACCCTTTCGGGCCCGCACGATCGGCGACAAAATCGACAGCTTGGACCCGTCGCCCAGGGCCATCAGGTCGTCGACGATTTGGGTGGCGGATCTGGAGACGATTGGTTTGCCGCAGCTGTAGCAAAAGACTTTGCCGACCCGGGCGTAGAGCAGCCGCAGATAGTCGTAGATCTCGGTGACGGTCGCGACGGTCGAGCGGGGATTTTTCGACGTGGTCTTTTGCTCGATCGAGATGGCGGGGCTCAGACCTTCAATCAGCTCGACGTCGGGCTTGTCCTGCATCTGCAGAAACTGCCGGGCATAGCTTGACAGGCTCTCGACGTAGCGGCGCTGCCCCTCGGCGTAGATGGTGTCGAAGGCGAGGCTCGATTTGCCAGATCCCGACAGGCCCGTCAGCACCACCAGCTGGTTGCGGGGCAAGGTGACG
>CAJBHN010000256.1 GCA_903952805.1 uncultured Myxococcales bacterium
GGGTCTTTTCGCGGGCGCAGCGCTTAGCGCCGGCCACCAAAAAGCGCAGGTCGCGAGCGGCGCCGCTGGTCTTTTCCGACGACAGCAGCGCCGTCAGCGCCGCCGACGACACCGCCCCCGGCGCCGACATCACGCTGTTGAGGATGACCGGGCCGATGGGCGCGTGCTCGGCCTTGAGCTTCTGATGCAGCTCCAGCAGCTCGGTGACAGGCAGTTCCTCGGGGACAGCCACCGTCACAAACGCCGTGCGCTTGCTGTCTTGCAGCATGCGTTCAATGGCCTGGGCTCGGTCCCACAACGCCCCCTTGGACTTCTGCAGCACCCGCATGATGCCGCCGGGAGCCCGCAGCAGGCTGATGGCGTGGCCGGTGGCGTGGAGGTCGACAATGACGGGGCCGTCGGCGCCATACTGCTCAGCGATCAAGGCAATGCGCCCGATGAGGGCCATCTCGGCCACCGATGGCGCCGCTCGCAAGAACAAGCGAGCCACGCGATTTTCAAACAGCAGGTCGGCCAGCGTCTTGGACGGCAGCGTCGACGCTGCGTAGTCACGGATGGCCTCTTCGCTCTTTTGGTTGATGCCCAGGATGCCGGGAGCCACCTCGGAGATGTCGTCTTTGACGGGCTTGCCATCGGGCAGCAGCGACAGGCGCGCGGGCGAGTCACACTCAAACAACACCGGGCGCAGGCCAAGCGACCGGGCCCGCAACGCCAGCGTCGCCGACACCACACTCTTGCCCACGCCACCCTTGCCGGTGACAAAGACCATTTGACGCGAGGTCAGGATCTCGTCGAGGGCCGCGCGGGCCTTGCGCTCGTGCAGGGCAGTGGCCCGCAGGTCCGCCGGGCTTGGCTGATCGCTCAATGGATGCTCACTTCCGAAATACAGGTCAAATCGCCTTTGCCCTGCTTGATGACCTTGTCGAGGGTAATGCGAACCTTCTTGGCCTCGCGCTTGCCATCAAAAAAGATGAGCGTGGTCTTGGCCCAGGGCCGGTCCTTGAGCTTCACGAGGTTGTCGGCGAACGCCACCACCGGCTTGTCGAACAGCTCGGGTTCACGGCGGTCGACGACGCCGTCAGAGCCATTGTCGAGGCGAATGGCGAAGCTCTCAGGCACGTTGTGGGCGGCGAAGCTCTGCTTGGTGTCGACGCAGCCAGACACCACCCGCACCATTTTGACGGGCGCTGCTTCTTCCAGCTCGAACTCGACCCACTCGCCCTTGCCGGGACCAGCGACGTCTTCGATCCACCCGGTGCTCAGGTTGCGGTCGGCGGCGAAGCGCATAAACGGCGTCCGATCGATGTCAATCTCGGGCTCCGGGACGGCAGGCTCGGCGACCTTGGGCTCGGTGGCCTCGACCTTGGGTTTCCTGGACTTGGCTGCCTTGGCGGGCTTGGCGGGTTTGGCGGGCTTGGGAGGCGTTGGCACGTCGAGGTCTTCGAGGCCGAAGTCGAACTCGCCTCCCATCGCCCCTTCCTTGCCCGGCTTGGAGTCCTTCATCAGGGCGTCGTTGAGGGCGTTGGCCTTGAGCTCCTTGAGTTCATTGGGCTCGATCCAGGCCGATGACGCCGTCACGTCGGCGATGTCCTGCGCCGGCAGGAATTCACTGAGGCGCTCACCACGTTCCTGGTACGCGAAGTTGGCGTCGTCCCAGCGCCACAGCTGCTCACGCACACCCGTGAGCAACTTCACCGGCCCGTCCTTGCCGTCGATGGTGACGATCTGGGGCCTCTTTCGGACCACCACCTCGGTGAGGCCGTCTTCCTCGACGTCCTCGAAGTACCAGCCCGGTCGGGCATCGCCGTACTGGATGATGGACGCGTCACGCTCCCACTCGGGACGATCGCCGGCCTTCTTGCCGCGGTTGATCACGCTGGTGAACACCTCACGCAGCACGCCCTGGTTGGCGGCATAGACCCGCACGCGCTTGACCTTTTCGTCCGGGGTCTCGTCATAGACTTCGAGGACCACCTGCTGCGACGTCGCGGGCGGCAACATGGCCTGACCAACAAACGATGCGATCTCCTTGCCCTGGGCAGGAGGCAGCACCTGCACGACGACGGCGCCCTCCGGGTTTTCACCCACGAGCACCAGGCGCAGCCCGTCTTTGTCGCGGCCGACGACCATCAGCTCTTTGCGGCCATCGCCGTCCATGTCGACGTCAATGAACTTCACCATTTGCAGGCCCTTCTGCTTGAGGGCCTCGGCGGTGGTTCGCCGCGAACTTTTGGCCTGGGCCTCGGCCGGCGTCGCCGCCAGCCACAGAGTGGTCACCAACACGAGTCCAACGCGCACACACCGCATGGATGGTCTTTATCACCACCGGCGGGCCCTGCGACCTCGACGCTGCAAAGACCTGCAAAGACCTGCAAAGACCTGCAAAGTGGTGCAGCCACCGACAGGTGCGCCGATGTGGGATACGTCGACGGCACCGATGTCGGCGCCGGTTCATCCCATCGTCAGCAGCGCCTGCAGGGCCAGCGACGTGGGGCGCTGGGCCACGACCTGCAGCGCTTCGCACTGCATCAGTCGCTGAAATACCGCAGCCCCCGCCGGCGTCGACGGCAGCCGGGTCAGGGCCTCCAGCAGCGGGGCGACGGTCTCGTCGGTGACGCGGGCGCCCACCGCCACCCCGTCGGTTTGGGTGTCGCCGGTGTGGTGGACAATCTGCAGTCGGCTGGCCAGGCCCGGATCGACCTCGTCAAGCGTGCTGGTGACCTTCGCTCCCGCAATCGAGGCAAACACCGAGCACACATCGGCGCGGCCATCGGCGACGGCCTCCAGGCAGGCCACGTAACTGTGGCTGTAGGTGGCCCGCTTGAACCCGTTGATCGCGTCGACGTGGCGCGAGGCCAACCACGAGCGAGCCAGCAAATAGCCGGCGGCGGAGTCCTCATCGAC
>CAJBHN010000257.1 GCA_903952805.1 uncultured Myxococcales bacterium
CCAGTTTGACGGCGGCGTGCTCATAGCGGGCATCGTTCAACGACGGGCCAGCGACGCTGGTGCCGGCGTCGACGTCGATGATTTCGACGGCGGCGATGGGCAGGAAGCTGTCGTCCTCGCCGCCGACCAAAAGCACCCGGCCGTCGTCGAGAAGGGTGGCGGTGTGGCGCGAGCGCGGCACCGTCAAGGCGATGGGTGGACCAAAGGTGGCCCCGCTGATGGCGGCACAGGAACCGCGCTCGCCTTCGCCTTCGCCTTCGCCGCCTTCGCCGCCTTCGCCGCCTTCGCCCTCGCCTTCGCCACTGCCCGGCGGATCCAGGTTGATGACTGGATCTTGGGGGCAGGCGGACGTCGACAACACAAGGACGGTGAGCAGGGCGCGTCGCAACATGGCGACGGCATGCCTCGTTCGGCGGTCGATGCCAAAGGGGGGGTCAACCTGCGCGGGGTTTGTCTTCAAAGGTGATGGCGGCGTCGGGCAGGAAATACAGGATGTCCATGACGCCGCCGCTCACGGTCGGCACGTGCCAGGAGCCCGGCGGGTAGACGACGAAGCCCTCGGGTTGGCCGTCGAAGCGGGCGTCGCCATCGACGACAAAGCACAGGTCGATCTCGCCCTTGCCGTGGGTGTGGCCGGGGCCAGGGGCGTTCATGTGGACGGCGTCGATCGAGAAGCCCGGGCCCTTCTGCACCCGGGAAAAGCGCACGCCGCCGTGCTCTCGATCGCAGAGCCAGCCCGCCGTGCGCCCCTCGACAAACAGGGCCTTGATCGACTGCCACGCCTCGCCGTCGACGGGAAACGCCGCAGCCAGCGTGGCCCGCGCTGCTGCCGCCTGCTGCAGATCGAGGGTCTGGGCCAGGGTCAACATGGGGGCGAGGGCATCGAGGAGGGTTTGCTTGTCAGCCATGGGCCCGGGTCTGCCCCGTCGGCCACAGGCCGGCAACCGAGCGGCGACAACCGTCACCGGACCGATCCGGTCGCAGCGACGGCAGCACTATTTGCCGATGCAGAAGCGGGAGAAGATCGCGTTGAGCACGTCTTCGCCGACGTCGCCGCCCAGCAAGGTGTCTATGGCGCGGGCGGCGCGGCGCAGTTCACTGCAGGCCAGTTCGTCGGGCAGGGCGTCGGCGACGGCGACGACGGCGTCATCAATGGCGTTGGCGGCGTCGCGCAGCGCCTGCTCCTGGCGCGCGGTGTGGACCAGCGGAGCCTCGCCATCCTGCCCGAGGTCCTCTGCCAGCCGGACCAGCAGGCGATCCAGACCGACCCCCGAGTGGGCGGAGAGCACGACGTCAAAGGCATGGGCGGCGGCGTCGGCCATCAGCGTGTCGACCGGGACGAGGTCGCATTTGCTGGCCACTCGCAGCACACGGGCCGTGTCTGTGACGCCATCGGGCAGCGGAGGGGGAGCGACCCCGCCGGGGGGCTGCACCAACACGACGACGTCGGCGCGGGAAACCTCGGCGCGGGCGCGCTCGATGCCATGGGCCTCGACGGCATGGATGCTGGCGTCGGCGCTGGCGTCGCGGACGCCGGCGACGTCGACGACCACGACGGGAACGCCGTCGACGTCGAGCCAGGCCTCGATGGCGTCTCTGGTGGTGCCAGGCTCGTGATGCACCAGGGCCCGCTCATGGCCGACCAGGGCATTGAGCAGCGTCGATTTGCCGGCGTTGGGCGCGCCCCACAGCACGACGCGGGCGCCGTCTTGCAAGCGCCGCCCCCGTCGAGCCTGGGCCACGAGAGCCCGCAGTCCAGCGCCGGCCTGCGTCAACGACGTCACCAGCGCCGTGCGGTTGGCGTCGCCGAGGGGCTCGTCGGGAAAATCCAGCCGGGCCTCCAGCTCGGCCAGCGCGTCCACCAGGCGCTCGCGCCCCGGCGCCAGCGATTGCGACAATCCGCCCCGCAAGGCCCGTTGGGCGGCGGCCAGCGCCTGGGTGGTGCGGGCGCCGACGACGGCCTCGACGGCTTCGCCGGCCGCCAAATCGATGACCCCGTTGAGAACCGCCCGCAAGGTGAATTCGCCGGGCTCGGCCACCCGGCATCCCAGCGTGACCAGGCGCTCCAGCACGAGCTCTTGAATCAAGGTCCCACCGTGCACCGACAACTCCACGACGTCCTCCCCCGTGACGCTGTGGGGCCCGGGGAAGCTGGTGCACAGGGCATCGTCGATGACGGCGCCGTCGTCGCCCACCACGTCGCCGCGCACAGCCAGCGCGGCGGGGGCAGCTCCGCTTCGACGTCGACGAAAGATTCCGTCGCGCACGGCAAAGGCGGCACGGCCAGACCAGCGCACCACGGCGATGGCGGCGCGGCCCCGGGCGGTGGCGGGGGCGCAAATGGTGTCTTGTCGGCTCAGGTCAAAGGCCATGGCATCCTTCTGACATCGGATTGCGTTGGCGTCGACGCCGGGGCAGACGCCGATGCATGCGTGCCCTCCCGCTGATCCCCGTCCTCGCTGCCTTGTGCTGTTCGCTGTTTTCGCCATCGGCGTCGGCGAGAAATGGCGGGCTCTACCTCGAGTTTGCGCCCGCCTACGGCTTCATGTTGACCGACGAGGTCGTCGTCGACTTCGACCAGGAGGGAGGCGGACTGGCCCAGTCGTCGTTTTCCCCCGGGCTCAAGCTTGGCTTGAATCTGTTTGGCTGGGCCGGGGCCGAGGCCCAGTTCGCCGGCCACTTTTGGGGCGTCGGTCGCGACCCGGGTGGTGGCGGCTACGTCGGCGGCGTGTTCCGCATGACTCCGCTGGAAATCTTCACCTACATCCTCCCCGAGGACCTGCGCCTGCCGTCGCTGGTGCCGGCTGGCGAGGTCAACTGGAAGAATCGCCCCTTCGACCTCGGCGTCAGCATTGGTGGCGGCTACACGATCATCGGCGAGGATTACGCCTACCAGGGCGCGTATTTTCAGTGGGGCGTCGACTTCAAATATTTCATCACCCCCAACTTCGCCCTCGGCATTGACCTGCCCTTCCGGCACACGATGTACGACCCCTTCCGCTACACCGACTACGAAGACGCGCGCGGCTTGTGCACCGACGGCGGCAAGGCCGTGATCGGCGGTATCGAGGTCCCTCCCAGCCCCGGTACGCAGGGCTTCGGCATTCCAGCCTCCGACATTGACCAGTGCGACGGCCCCGCCCCCGAGGCGCTGTTCTTTGCGCCGGCCCTGACCATCAGCGGCGTGTTCGACTTCGGTATTTGACGGGCGGCTGCGGGGGCGTCCTTGGAGTATGGAGTCGACGACAACGGCGATGCGGACGGGACCCGCGTCGCCGTTTGTGTCCGGTGACGGCGCTGCGCCAGCTGGCGGTGACGTCGAGCCGGCGCCTCATCCCGAATGATCATTGAATACTGACCACGTCCAACAGGAGGGCGCGAAGCGCCTCACGA
>CAJBHN010000258.1 GCA_903952805.1 uncultured Myxococcales bacterium
ATGCAGCAGGGATACGTGGTCGCTGCTGTTGGCCGCATCCGCCAACGTGATGAGGAGCGCCGTTGGCGTATCGGGTGATCACCTGAGGGGAGCGAAACCGACATGTGGGTCCGGCAGGGAGACCCACATGTCGCTGCGGGTCTCACCCCGGGCTGCTACTCGGCGTCGTCGACGGGCTGGTAGTGGCTGGGGCGTTCGGCCAGCGCGCCCTTGCCGGATTGGAACTGCTTCCAGCTCACATCGGGGGCGCCGTTTTCGATGTGCTTCATGGTGATGCAGTCGGGCACCGGGCACACCAGGCTGCAGAGGTTGCAGCCGACGCACATGTCTTCTTTGACCTCGACGAGGCGGCGGCCGTTCTTCTGCACGAGCTTGAGGGCCTGGTGGGCGCCGTCTTCGCAGGCGATGTAGCAGAGCTCGCAGCCGATGCACTTGTCGTGGTCGATGCTGGCGCGGGTGAAGTGGTTGAGGTTGAGGTTCTCCCATTTGGTGATGGTGGGAGCGGCCTTGCCCTTGAAGTCGGCGAGGGTCTTGTACCCCTTGTCGTCCATCCAGTTGCTCAGGCCGTCGATCATGTCTTCGACGATGCGGAAGCCGTAGTGCATGACGGCGGTGCAGACCTGCACGTTGTCGCAGCCCAGCGCAATGAACTCGGCGGCGTCGCGCCAGGTGCTGACCCCACCAATACCCGAAATGGGCAGGGAGCCCGCTTCGGCGTCGGTCGAAATCGCGCTGATCATGTTCAACGCGATGGGCTTGACCGCCGGGCCACAGTAGCCGCCGTGGCTGCCCTTGCCGTTGACGTTGGGCACCGTCGCCATCGCGTCGAGGTCGATGCCGATGATGGAGTTGATGGTGTTGATGAGCGACACCGCGTCGGCGTTGGCGCGCTTGGCGGCGCGGGCCGGATAGACGATGTCTGCGACATTGGGCGTCAGCTTGACGATGACCGGGATGGTGGCGACTTCCTTCACCCATTCCGTGATCTGCTGGCAGTACTCGGGGACCTGGCCGACGGCGGCGCCCATGCCGCGCTCGACCATGCCGTGGGGACAGCCGAAGTTGAGCTCGAAGCCGTCGCAGCCGGTCTCGCCCTGGGTGCGTTTGACGATCTCGTGCCAGGCCTCGCGGTTGGTCTCGACCATCAACGACGCAATGAGCGTGTGCTTGGGATAGCGCTTCTTCACCAGCGCCATCTCTTTGATGTTCTCCTCGACGGAGCGGTCGGTGATCAGCTCAATGTTGTTGAGGCCGATCAGCTTTTGCGTGCCGGAGTCGAGGCCGCCATAGCGCGAGTACACGTTGACGATCGGCTGCCCGATGGTCTTCCACACCGCCCCGCCCCAGCCGTGGTCGAAGGCCCGCGCCACCTGACCGTAGGTGTTGGTCGGCGGCGCCGACGCCAACCAGAACGGGTTGGGAGAGACGATGCCGGCGATGGTGGCGGTCAGGTCGGCCATGGGTGCGAGCTCCTGTGCTTCACAAGGCGGCTGTCAAGCGGCCTGTCAGACGTGATGGGCGACGAGGCTACGCCGACGATGCCGTCGCCGTCGACCGTGCATCATGTTGCTGCCGCGATGCGTCAATCAACGCGCACCAACGCCAAGCCGTCGTCGTCAGCGCTGATGGCGATGACGGTGTCGTCGGCCCGCAGACGCAGCGAGCGCAGCAGCACCGGCGCAGGTTTCTGCACGCCCAGGCGCGACGTGCTCCAGCTCAGGGCTGTGTCGGGCCCTGGGTCGGGTCATTCGACGTGGTCAGCGCCGGCTTGGTCCGCAGGTCCGTCGGGTAGGCGGCCAGCACCCACTTCTGCCACACGGCTTCGGTGACGCCCCGGGCGGCGACGATGTCTTTGAGGGCCTCGCCCTGCTTGTTCAACGTGCGCGGGTAGCTGGGGTCGTCGAAGTCGACGCTGTAGGCGCCAAAGCGCTGCAGGCGACCTTCAACCCATTCGAAGTTGTCAGCGAGGGTCCAGTGGTAATAGCCGCGGATGTCGACGCCGTCTTCGATGGCCCGACCGAGCTCCCACAGATGCTCCAGCACATACATCGCCGCCTGCTCCTGCTGCTGCACCGTGGCGGGCAGCGCGTCGCCGACGTCGAGCTCCTCGACACCGACGGGGCGGGCATTGGTGGTGGTGCCGTTCTCGGTGATGATGATGGGCAGGCCCCAGCGGCTAAAGCGCTGCAGGGTGTCTTTGAAACCCGCCGCCGAAATCTCGCGACCCATGCCGTTATGGGGCAAGAGCGGACCATCGCCGCTGTAGCTGGCGACGTCGACGAGGGGGGCGCCGTAGAACGGTGCTGTGTCGACGAGCAACTCGCCCAGAAATCCCTCGTCGGTGATTTTGCCCGGACCGTAGTACTGCACGCCCACGAACTCGAGGGTGTTGGCCAGCTCGGCAATGGTGCCCTCGGGAGGCACCGTGTCTGCGTCGTCGAAGTCCTGGTCGAGGTTCACGTCGAGCTTGCCCGACGTCAGGGCCTCCATGGCCCAGTCGTTGAACGCGTAGTTCAGGCTCTGGGCAGAGCGCTCCTGCTCGGGGTCGCCGGGGAATTCGGGATAGAGGTCGTTGGCCGTCATCGTCAGGCCCACGAAGGAACTGTTGCCGTTGCCGTCGGCGTCGACATCGTCGAGCTCCTTGATGACGTTGAAAGCGGCGGCGTGCATGAACAACAGGTTGATGCCGAGCTTGGTGCCGAGGCCGATGTCGAGCTGTTTGCCAGGGGGAAATCGACCGTCGAGGTAGCCGACGACGATCATCGAAAACGGCTCGTTCAGCACCGTGTAGGTGTCGACCTTGTCTTTGATGCGCGGAATCACGTGGCGCACGAAATCCTCGAAGTCGTCAACGACGGCGCGGTTGTCGGTGGCGATGCGGTCGACGGCGCCACCAGGGGCTTCGTCGTCGGGCTGCTGCACCCACACGGGCACCGTCCAGTGCCACAGGGTGATGACCGGATCGAGGCCGGCGTCTTTGACGGCGGTGACGACCTCGACGAAGTGATCGAGTTCGGCCTCGTCGAACACATCGGGCTGGGGTTCGATGCGCGACCAATCGACGCCGAGGCGGAAGGTGTCGAGGCCGAGGTCCTTCGCCCGCTGGATGTCTTCGCGGAATTGGGTGCGAAAGCCGTTGCCGTCGGGGTTTCTTTGCCCGGCGGCGGCCTTGTCCATCTCCATCCAGCGATGCCAGTTGCTGTCGACGACGGCGCCGTTGCCGTCGAGGTCTCCTTCGACCTGCCACTGGGCAATGGCGGTGCCGAAGCGGAAGCCGGCGGGGAAGGCGACGGCGTCAAAGACGGCCCCGTCGTCGCCACCCGGACAAGCCGCGAAAAGACCGAGAGCACAGAGCGAGGTGGTGAGGAGCAGACGACGCATGACGCCAGCATAGCCCACCGGGCACGGACGCACAGCGCTGGGCCTCGGGCACCCCCATTGTCGGCACACCTGATACGCTCGCCGCCATGACGACCCAGCTCGACGTCCTGCGGGCGATGACGCCGGCCCAGCGCCTTCAGGCGGCGAACCGTCTGTATTGGACCGCACGCCACATCAAGGAAGCGGCCATCAGGGCCCGTCATCCCGACTGGACCGACGAGCAGGTCAAGCGCGAGGTGAAAGAGGCCTTCCTGTATGCCCGTGGATGACCTCGCCAGCCTCTTCACCGAGCGGCTCGCCCTGGCCGGCATTGAGTACATGGTCACGGGCAGCACCGCCTGCATCGCCTATGGCGAGCCGCGTCTGACCCTCGACATCGATCTCGTCGTCGAGCTGACATCGCTTTTGCAGGCCGAGGCCATCGAACGCTGTTTTCCGCTGACGGACTTCTACACGCCGCCCATTGAGTCCATCACCATCGAGATGAGGCGAAGCCTCAGGGGCCACTTCAACATCATCCACCACGACTCGGGCTACCGAGCCGACGTCTACATCATGGGCAGCGACCCACTCCACGCGTGGGCGTTCGCCCGAAGACGCCGCCTCAAGTTCGGCAGTTCGGAGTTGGTGCTGGCCCCGCCTGAGTACGTCGTCGTGCGGAAGCTCGAGTACTTTCGTGAGGGCGGTTCCCCAAAGCACCTGCGCGATATCGCCAGCATCCTCAGGGTCTCTCTTGGTGACGTCGATCTCGTTCAGATTGGGACCCTGAGCGAGCGCATGGGCCTGCAGTCCCAATGGCAGCAGGCCCAAACCGAGGCTGCGAAGCTCACAACAGACTGAGCTTCACGGCTGGATGGCTCTCGCTATTGGGAGCTCCGGCGGCCCTCCATGAAGGCTCGCAAATCATCGGGACCCCGCAGTCTTGGTGGCGGGGGGTCGGCGTCGTCGCGGACGGCGGCGGCCGCGGCCGGAGCGTTGTCGTCGATGGCGCGGTCGAGGACGCGGTCGACGTCGACGTCGCCGGCCGGGCGGCTGATGTCGTCGATATTCGGTGCGGCTTCGCGTGGCTCGCGCACCGGGGCCGTGACATAGACCGGGGCGACCTTGCGCTTCGCGCGCGAGGCCCGCTTTTTCTTTTTCTTGGGTTTCGTCGACGGGTCTTGCAGGCCCGGTCGCTGCTGGCGGCGTGCGTTCTTCGCTTTGCGCCACGCCGACAGGTGGGCGAAGCGGGACTCCAGGTAGGCGAGCTCTTCCGGCGTCGCCGTCCCGGCCTCTCGTCGACGCCTGGCGTCCTCGTAGGCGACGTAGCGCAGGGTTCGCTCGCTGCGGGTGCGGCCCTCGGGGCTGGGCAAGGGCGGGCTCTCGCCCCGGGCTCGCATGGCGTCGCGGGCGGCCAGCGCCACCTCGAGGCGGGCCTCGCGCTCGGTGCGGCGGGCCACGCGGCGTTTCTTGGTGGGCGCCGTCGTCGTCGTTGACTCTCTCGTCGTCGAGACCGATTCCAGGTCCAGCATTGAGGCCCCCTACACGGCAAAGAAATCAATGATCTGCTGTCGCATCGCATCCGCGTCGCGCATGCCCATGGCGACGAGGTCGGCGGCGTACTCGCCGTCAAAGAGCAGGTACGACAAGAGGTCCCCCTCGCGCTCACCCCCGGTGCCCGCCAGTCGACGCAGCAGCGGTCCGACGATTGGGCCGGCACGAGCCACCACGCTGCCCAGGCGCAGATGCTTCGCGGCCACGGCGGCGATGTCCTCGTTGGGTCGCACAAACAAGGCGTCCACCTTGCGGTAGGGCTGGCCCCGTGTCTTCGTCAAGGCTGCACCAAGCGCGTCTTGAAAGCCTTCGCCGTAGGCCGTGGTGCCAGCCTCGATGAGCGCGTTGAAACGCTCGAGCCGCTGCAGGTCGTATTCCGTCTTGTCCGACAGAAACGAGTTCAAGATCTTGCCCAACAGAAACGCCGCCGACGGCGATTGCTCGACGCTGTCTTGGGGGTTGGGCATCATGCCACCCTCTTCGCCGGGTTCTTCCTTGGCCCGCAGACCAATGACCAACAGCCGGTCGGCCCCCAGCCGAATGGCCGGGCTGATGGGCGTGTTGAGCTTGAGGCCGCCGTCGCAGTAGACCTCGCCGCCAATGTCGACGACGGGGAAGACCCACGGAATCGCCGCCGACGCCAACGCATGCTCGGGCCCGATCTTCACCGCGCGCGGCACCACCGAGGGGTCGGTCGACCACGCCGGCAGCACGCCGTCTTTGGTCTGGATGAAGCTGTGGGTCTTGCCCGAAGAAATGTGGGTGGCGTTGACGCACACGCCCTTGAGCACGCCCGTCTGGATGTTGTCCTCGATGAGGCTCCACCGTGTGCCCCGCCGCACCAGGGCCTCCAGCGGCGACGTGTTCAACAAGCCACCGAGTCGGCCGGGGCCCACGACGTCGTCCAACTCACCGCGACCGCGGCTGCCAAACAAGAAGCGCGGCAAGTTGAGCAGTTGCTTGAGCCCCACCTGGTAGACGCCCTCGATGCGCAGCCGCTCCCACACCTCGGCGAGGGCCCGGCCCTGCACTTCGGGTTGATGGGAACTCGCCGCGAGAAAGCAGGTGTTGATGGCCCCCACCGACGTGCCGCAGATGATTTCGAAGCGGGCGTTGTTGCGGGTCCGCGCCGGCAGTTCGTTGCGGATGTATTTGATGATGCCGGCTTCGTAGCAGCCACGCGCCCCGCCCCCCGACAACACCAACCCGGTCACGGCCGCCCGCGAGCGACGAACCCGCGGCTCGTCAGCCGGGCCGGGGATCGTGGTCACGATGGCGTTTCCGGCAATGCTCACGTCGTCGAGAGGAGGCATGCCTCCATGATGGCGTCTCTGTCGGCGGGACGCCAGTTTCGTCGGTGTCCCCCGTCGTCACCGACGAGCCCGCACCGGTGGGTGGGGCTGCGTCGGCGTCGGGCAACGTCTGTTCACTGCGGCGTGGTGGGCGCCGCAGTCGGCGCAGCGCCATCCACCGCGACGGCGGCGGCTGCTGCGGCCTGTTCGGCGGCGAGCTTGGCGGCGGCCTGCTGGGCGGCAAAGGTCTTTTCGGATTCGGACTTGAGCGCGGCCAGGCCATTGTCGAAATCCTTGCCGATGAAGCTGTCCATCGAGGCCACCAGCGACATGGCCTTGCCCATGAAGGTGTTGTCGCCCCCCATGCTCCAGGTCACCGACGTGCTGCCGTCTTTTTCAGCGAAGGTGAACGTTACCTGGGCGGTGCTGGGGAACGGCTCGATGAACTCCAGGGTCTCCTCGATGCGGGTGTTGTCCACCGACGCCGTCATCGTCTGCTTGCCCTTGCCGACGTCCTTGTTGCCGATCCAGCTGTACGACGCGCCAGCGCCAA
This sequence comes from uncultured Myxococcales bacterium, assembly GCA_903952805.1. Taxonomy (GTDB): domain Bacteria; phylum Myxococcota; class UBA727; order UBA727; family VGSZ01; genus VGSZ01. Next base: position 6,760 of record CAJBHN010000258.1, read on the forward strand.
ATGACGGCGTGCTGAAGGTCTTGTGCATGGCGGGGTCGAGCTTGTCCCACGGGTACCAGACGCCGCGGGCCTGGTAGTCGTTGACGAGGGGGAAGATCGCCGCGGCCGGGGCGGCGACCACGATGCTGCGCTCCACATGGAACGTCGCGGGCCTGGTGGCGATGGCCACCACCAGCGCGAGCACCACACCAGCGAGCCCGATCAAAATCTTTTTCACCATGGTCTCTCCCAAAAAAGCCGCACATCCGCGGATATGTCCTCACATCAGCGATAGACCCCGACATCGACGGACTCGTCGGTGCGTGTCGGTGCGTGTCGGTGTCGCCGGGTGGTGCATGGCAAGGCGTCAGCAGCGTCGCAAGGGCAGCCGTCGGAAGGCAGCCCGAGCGTCAGCGCACCAGGCCCCGGCGCGCTCGCTTGTTGGCATACATGCGGTTGTCGGCGCTGCGCATGGCGGCGGCGATCAGACCGGGCTCGACGGCGACGGCGACCCCGGCCGAGAAGTGCACATGAGGTCCCTCGGTGGTGGCGTTGTGGTGGCGGACGGCATCTCGCAAACGCACCAGGGCCTGTTCGGCGGCCTCCTGCGTCGTTTCAGGCAAGACCATGACGAACTCATCACCACCCACGCGGGCGACCACATCGTCGCCGCGAGCCATCGACGAAAACAGAGCAGCGGCGTCGATCAACAACCGGTCCCCCGTCGCGTGCCCCAGTTGATCGTTGACGGGCTTGAGGCCATCGATGTCGATGACGATGAGCGCGACGGGGAAGCGGCGGCCCTTGGCCAGGCGGCTCAATTCCTCCTCGAGATAGCCACGGTTGAAGAGCTCGGTCAGGGCATCGTGGGTGCTGGCCCAGCGCAGCTTTTTCTCCAAGACCTTGCGACCACGCACGTCGCGCACGACGGCGACGGTCCAGTGCCGGTCGTCATGCACCAGGGGGCTCAGGGCCACTTCGACGTCGAACTCTTCTCCCGCCTTGTTCAGCGCGACCAGGGCCGACAGCGGCGAATCGATGTGGCGGGTGTGTGGGTCGCCCTCGAACGCATGTCGCTTCTCGACGTGAATCGCACGCACGCGCTCGGGAATCAGGATCTCGATATCCTCTCCCATCAACTCGTTGCGGTCATAGCCAAAGAGTTTCTCGGCAGCGTCGTTGACGCGGGCGATGCAGCCGCCGTCGTCGACCAACAGGATGGCGTCGGGGGCGTTTTCCCATATCGCTTCTGCCAGGGTGGGTACGATGGGCTGCATGCCCAACGGTACGTCGACGACAACGTCGCCAGCAAACGCCACGAGGTTCGTGTCCTTTGGCACGCAAGAAGGGCGACGACAGTGTCAGAGGCGACTATGCTCAGCTGATGCGTGTCCTTCGTTTCAGCACCATCGGCTTGCTTGTCAGCGTCTCCACCTGTGTGTGTGATGCGCCGTCGCCCATCATCGTCGAGCATCTCGACCTCGACACCATCCTCGGCGCTGGCGAGGTTCGTTGTGGCCCTGTCATTCGCAGCAGCGAACTCATCGGCGGCTCCCTGGCCTACGGTCAGGTCAATCGCGGCTATCGCTGCCACAACAGCCGCATCCGCTTCTTCGTGCAAGACGCCAGCCGTCCGGTGGGCAACAGCGTCGAGGGCGGCAACCTCATCGACGTCGACCGCGTCCGCAACGACGAATTCGTCGACGGCCACGACACCTTTCGTGAGCATGTCAGCGGTTTGGGGGCCCAGGAGAGCGAGGTCACCGCCATCGAGGTCGCCAACGACGGCACCAACGGCCAGCCCGGCATCATTCGCATCACCGGCACGCCGACGGCGTTGTCGTTGGCGCCGCAGGCGAATTTCTTGAGTCAGAACCTGCAGGGCACCTTCATCACCGAGTATCGCCTCGCTCCCGACAGCGACATCATCGAAATTGAGACCACGTTCAAAAACGACGGCGACACGCTCTTTGGCGGTCTCGGCGTGGACTTCATGGCCATTGGCGGTGCCACGCCGATCATGACGCCGCAGACCGGCTTCGAGGAGGTCCAGCCATTTTCCAACGTCGACTTCATCGTTGGCGCCCGCGGCGACGGCGTCAACGTCGGCTTCGTCTGCGACGGCAAGGGCATGACGGTGCCGCTCGTCGAAGGCGGCGTCACCGTCCCCATCTGCGAAGACGAACTTACCATCGGCGCCGAGGGCAGCTTCAAGCGCTTCATGGTCGTCGGCGACGGCAGCATCGACAGCGTCGCCCGTCAGGCCTGGGGCTTGTTGGGGGCGGCGACGGGCACCGTCAGCGGCACCGTGTCGGGCGTCGTCGCCGGCACCGTCGTCAGCGCGTTGAATGGTCCCATCGACGACGCTGACAGCCACCTGGTCAGCGAGGCGGCGGTCTCCTTTGGTCAGGGCAACGATGGCGCCTTCGAGCTGGTGCTGCCTCCGGGCGACTACACGTTGGTGGCCCATGTGCCAGACCTGCAGGGGCAGCAGGTGGGGCGCAGCGAGCCTGTCGACGTCGCGGTTGTCGACGGTGGTCGTGCGTCGTCGTCGTTGGCGCTGGGTGGCAGCGGGACGGTCGTCGTCAGCACGGCCTTTGATGGCGGCGCGGGCGATGCAGCGCCACGCGCGGCCAAGCTGACGCTGGTGGCCCTCGACGATACCCAGCGTGGCTTGTCGTCGCTGTTGGACTTCGGCGGCGCCAGCAGCACGGTGCGCTACGACGTCAGCGCCGACGGCGCCTTCGACGTGCGGGTGCCGGCTGGTCGCTATCGAGCCTACGTGACCCGTGGCTTTGAGTGGAGCCGCTTTGAGGTCGACGTCGACGTCAGCGCCGGCACCGCGACCACCGTGGCCGCCAGCAT
>CAJBHN010000259.1 GCA_903952805.1 uncultured Myxococcales bacterium
CTTCCCGTCGTCGTGGTCGTCACGTTCTTCGCCGGCGCGATGCTCACGGTGCAAGCGGCGGTCTCGCTGGCGGGCTTTGGCGCCGCAAGCATGAGCGGCCTCATCGTCGGCTTCGGCGGCGTGCGCGAGGTCTTCCCCCTGCTCGCCGGCGGCTCGCTCGCCGCCCGTACCGGCGCCGAGCTTGCGAGCCAGCTGCAGGCGATGCGAGTGACACGACAAGTGGAGGCCCTCGAGATGATGGGCCTCGACAGCCTGCAGCTGCTGGTCGCCCCCCGCATCATTGCCTGCATCGTTGGCGGCCCCTTGTGCGTCCTCGCCGCAATGGTGTCGGGACTGATCGGCTCGCACATCATCGGCGTATTTCAGCTTGGCATCGATCGAGGCACCATGTGGGGGGCACTGCTGCAGGCCGTCGGCACGGTCGACGTCATGGTGGGTGTCGTGAAAGGTCTGGCGCTCGGACTTCTGGTGGGCACCGTCGCCACCTTCGAAGGCTTCTGCTCCGATGAGACCGGCCCCCGCAGCGTTGGTCGCGCCGCCAACCGCGCGGTCATTCGCAGCATGGTGGTGGTGTGCGCGACGTCGTTGGCCTTGTCGATGATCATCTATGGCCGACTGGTGCACACATGAACGCCGACTCACGTGCCGACTCCCCCGCAGCCAGCGCCGCCATCGAATTAATCCACGTGACCAAGCGCTTTGGCGATCGGGTCATCCTCAACGACGTCAACCTGGCCATCGCCCGCGGCCGCACGACGGCGCTGCTGGGTCCGTCGGGCACGGGGAAGAGCACGCTGTTGCGGCTGGCGACCGGGCTGCTTGCCCCTGAGCGAGGCCGCGTCAAAACCCTTGGCATTGATGTCTTCGCGGCGTCGAAGTCGGAGGTGTTGGCGCTGCGTCGACGAATGGGCATGCTTTTTCAAGACAACGCCCTGTTTGGATCCCTCACGGTATTCGACAACGTGGCGTTTCCGCTGCGCCGGGTCGCACGAGTGAATGAAACCATCGTCAGGCAACGGGTTGCGGCCCTGCTGAGCATGGTCGGACTCCCCGACGTTGGCGACCGCACACCCGACCGCTTGTCTGGTGGTCAACGCAAGCGCATCGCTCTTGCCCGCGCCATCGCCCTGGAACCCGAACTGGTCCTGTTTGACGAGCCCACCTCGGGGCTGGACCCCCAGACATCGGCATCCATTGACCAGCTCATCCGCGATACGCAGCAGCGCCTGGGCATCACTTTCGTCGTCATCACGCACGATGTGGAGAGTGCCCGCCTGATTGCCGACGACGTGGGGATGCTCGACAACGGCGTCGTCCGCGTTTTTGGCAGCCGGGAATCGGTGTGGGCATCGACCGACCCCGTCGTTCGGTCCTTCCTGGACCGCGTGCCCGTGCAACAATAGGCTCCGCGCAGATTCAATCGACGCATGTGCGGGCTGGACCCTGGAGCTGTTGGTGGAGAGCGGCAATTGGAGAGCCGAAGCCATGCTGGGCGCCGTTACCGTCGGCGTCATCATCTTGTTTGTATGGCTGACATTTTCCTTTGGCGGTGGCGCCGCCCGCGACGCCCGCAGCTATGTCTTGCTGTTTGATTCGGCCCTGGGTCTGACCGTCGACAACGCCGTCGCCGTCGCCGGCGTCAAGGTCGGCGTCGTCGACAAAATCGAAGTCGAAGGTCGCCGCGCCCGCGTCACGGTCATGATCAACCCCGACATGGTCGTGCACGTCGGTGCTCGTGGCGCTCTCCGTCAAAAAACCCTGTTGGGCGAAAAATACGTCGACCTCGACCCCGGTGACGGCGAGGCAGCCACCCTCGCTGCCGGCAGCGTCCTCGAGAACAATGAACCCAATGTCGATATCGACCAGGTGATTCGCGACGTCAGCGTGCTGGTGGAACGCCTCAACAAGATCACGCCCCCCCTCGAGAGCGCCATCGCTCGCGTCGACGGGGTGCTCCAAAAGAACGACGGCGCCTCCCTCTTCGCCGAAGCCACCGACACCCTGGGGGACCTGCGCACGCTCGTGAAAGAGACCAACAAGTTCGTCAAGACCTCCGGCAACGACGTCGGCGTCGTGCTGGCCATGGCCCGCGACAAGGGTCCGAGCCTCATTGAGCGCCTCGACAGCGCCGCCGGACGCGTCGACGCGTTGCTGGCATCTGTTGATCCAAAGGCCATCGAGCGCGCCGCCGACCGGGTGGGGCCCGCCGCCGAAAACATCGACCGCATCACGACGGACATGAAGATGGCGATGGGTGACGTGCGCGATGCCGCCAAACGGCTCGACGGTGTGCTGTCACGCGTCGACAACGCACTGAAGCGTCTCGAGAGCATCAACGAGCCGACGGTGCGGGAGTTCTTTCAGGTACAGGGCGTGCGCGTGAATTTGATCCCTGACGCTTCGGTCACCACGCGGATCAAAAAGCTTCGCGAAGAGAGTGTCCCCCTGCCCGAATAAGCCACAGCCGCGGCCGCACAGTGAAGGTGCGTGACAAAGGTGGCAGCGAGGCGGCTGGTCGAACGGCGACGATTGGACTGCAGCAGACTACTCGAGGTCAGCGAGGTCTTCGGCAAGGTAGCTGAGGATGACCTCGTCCAGGCTCTTCTCGCTGATCAGATCTTCACCAAATATGGTGGTGGCCTTCGCTTCGCCGACGGGCACCGTCGCATCACGCGCAGCGCTCTCGGGTCTCACGCCGGGCAACGGCGACGACATGACCTCAATGCCGCCACTGAAGCGCGGCAGTTCCACCGCCGCCGGCTTGGCCTGGCTTGGCAGCCCCTTGAAAGCCGCATCGCCTGCCATCGCTGCGGTGGCGGGTGACACCGCGGTGAAGTTCATCGGCGGCGGCCCATCGAGGTGGTAGGACGGGGCGCTATCGACGGTGTCAAACACGCCATTGACGAGGTTGCGCAGCATCTGCTTGTGCTGCTCTTCCATCATCGAGCGAACCGTTTTTTCGTAGTCCTGTTGCCCAACGATGTCGGCGTACTGCGTCTTCTTCGACGCCAGGATGTTTCCGCCCACAAAGAGGTGGGTGATGATGTGGGGATTCTTTGAACCCGAGTCCTCGGTCTGGATGTGGAAGATCCGACCCTTGTGCTTGATGTTGTGGTTGAAGCCTGGAACCACGACAGCAGCCTCGTCAGTGGCGCACAAGCGCCCGGGAAAGCAAACGGACCAAGACACGGGTCGGGAAATACGTCGCCGACGAGGTTTCGATACCACCTCGTCGACAAGCCCGGCAAGCCCGTCGGTGACGCCTTGGCACACCGCAGCTGCGTAACACTCGACGCACCCCATGAAGGCCGTGGCGCTGGAGCGACAGGCACTGCCACCAATATGCTCCACTTGATGCGACGCACCATCGCCAGCCCGAGCGGGCACTTCGGAGCCATCTATACGAATTCACGTATTTTTTCTTTTTTCTTTTTC
>CAJBHN010000260.1 GCA_903952805.1 uncultured Myxococcales bacterium
AAACAACTCGAGGGGATTGTCGGTGGTGGGCGACAGCAGCGGGAACATCTCGCAATGAACGACGCCCTTGCCGGCGGTCATCCACTGCACGTCCCCCGTCGAGAAGCGGGCGGTGGCACCGAGGGAGTCGCTGTGATCGATGACGCCGCGGCGGGCGATGGTGACGGTCTCGAAGCCTCGATGCGGGTGCTGCGGAAAGCCCGGCACGACGCTGCCGTGGTACATGTTCCATCCGTCTTTGGCGGCGAAGTCCATCCCGATCTGGCGACCAGCCAGCGACGTCGCCGGACCGAAGCGGGCGTTGCCCCTGGGGTAGGCATCCTTGTGATGCACGCAGAAGAGAAACGGATCGACCGTGGCCCACGGAAAGCCCAGGGGGCGGACGGACTGCACAACGCGCTTGGAACTGGTCATGTCGGGCCTTTGCTGGCAGGCAAGGAAGTTCATCGTCAGAAACCGCTGGCGGCCCCCAACCGGGCGACGGCGTCATCGACCAGGCCCTGGATGGCAGCAGGGGTCATCTGACGTCGAAGCAGTTCGGCGGCGACGCGAGCCGGGCAAGCACTGTCGACGTGACCCGCGTCTCTGAGCACCAGGGCGGTCTGCAAGAACGACTGGGTTGCCACCACGCGGGGGTCGAGGTTGGTCTTGGCCAACAACTTGCCTGTCGCGCCGTGGATGAAGACGCGAACGACGGGGTCGGCTTCGATGGCCATCGGCGCCGCCAGGGTGACCGCCTGCTCGACCTCAGGCCAGTCCGTACCATGGTGGCGCATCGCTTCGCGCAAGGCTGACCCGCGCAGACCAGCGCACACGCGACCAAAGAGCAAGAAGGCCTCCATGTCGCTTTCGACGTCGTCACCAAAGAGACTGAAGCGGGCGCCCGCTGGCAGTTCGGCACGCAGCATCAGCAGGGCCGCAAGTTTGTAGCCAACCTGCTCCTTGATGGCCCGGGGACGGCCCGCCCGCAGCAACCCGAATTGGTCCTTGAAGCTGACGCCATCGGCCTGGACGCCATCGAGGACCATCTTCTTTTCGACGACGGTTCGCAGCCCCGGCGGCGAGCCAGATACGAAATACAACGGGGAAAACCGCGGGTCTGCAGGGTCGGGGCCCAGGCGCAAGGCGCGCAACACGGCGACCGCGCCCAACACCGCGTGTTTGTCGATGGCGAACTCAAAAGGAATGGCCAGCAAGCCCCGCAACGATGAAAAGCGGGTGTCGAGATAGGTTTTGTCGATGTCCCACACAAAAACATCGCCCAACCAATCGGCACCAAAGTGTCGATGGTTCGTGCGGTCAATGTAGCGACCGGTACGCATCAGGCGGCCTGCAAACCGAGGTCCGTGTCGAGGACCTCGCGCAACGTCGACCCCACCGACGCTCCCTCATCCAAGATGGCCACCACGGCCCGCATCAACGGGGCATCGACCTGCTGGCGCCGGGCGAAAGCGACGCCCTCGCGAGCGGTGACGGCCCCTTCCAAATCGACAGGGATGTCGACGTCGGTGTCACCACCCGTCGTCGCGTGGGTGGCAATGGCGAAACCAACGTCCCGATGCATCTTTTGGGAACTCACGCGGCGAGGAATCAAATCGCCGACGCCGGCGAGCCCGGAAAACGTAGCTGGCTCGGCGCCGAGGGCGCGACCAAAGCGGCCAGCCTCCAGCAACGCGCGCACGTGCAGCAAGCCCTGGTCCGTCTCGGACAAACCAGCCCCGGCCGCCAAGCCCGTCGCCAGATGACCGACGTTGGACAACGCACCCCACAACTCGACGCCGACGATGTCATGGGTCGCCGACAATCGAATGGGTGCACCCTTGACCAGGCCCCGCACGGCAGTGAGGGCCTCGTCGAAGCGGGAGGCGATGGCGGCGTTCAAGATGCGACCGCTGCCAGCGTCGTCGAGGTAGATGGGCCCGCCGATGACGACGATTTTCTTCCAGCACGAGCCCCCGCGCAGCACCTGATGGGGCAGCGCGAAACCCGCGCCGACGCCGCGGGCGGCGTGCAGCACGACCTGATCGCCCGTCGCCGTCGCTGCGGCTTCAGCCACCACGTCGTGCAGCGCGAGCGCTGGCACACACACGACGACGAGGTCGGCGCCGTCGACGGCGGCAGCGATGCTGTCAACGACGACAGCGCCTCCGTCACGCAACACCGCGCGTGCGGCGGCGGAGCGGCCAAAGCCCTGCAGCGAAAAACGGGAGCCGGCCGCGACGGCCGCCCGCACCATGCCGAGGGCGCCATAGGCCAACCGTCCCCCACCCAAGATGGCGACGCGGCGGGTACGGGCCATGGAGGTGGCGTTTGTCGTCGTCACGCGGACCTCCCGCTGTTCAAAGCGATGCTGCGGTGATCGGGGGCCAGAGCCGGGCGCAGACCCAAAGCACGCTCTAGACGAAAGCCCTCGAGGCGATTGGAATAGTAAAACAACAAGCCCCGCTCCGCCGAGCTCACCCGATCCCCCACCCGCTGCAGCGCCGCCGCCTTATGGTAGCTGGCAAAGTGGCGCAGGGCTTCAGTGACGACGTCGTCGGCGCCGCCGGACTGCAGCGCCGGTGCGAGGCGCACGCCACCACGAGCAGCCAAGCCGCGCAGCTCGACCAGTTGGCGGTCGACTTCGGCGTACAACTCGCTCAGCGGCAGGTCGTCGACGCGTCCGCCGGCCCGCAACAAGCGCATCAAATCCGTCTGTGGATTCTTCAAGCGCAAGAGCAACAAGGCCGCGTGGGCGCAGACATGGGTCGCCTGCAAAACGGTGTCGCGCGCGTAGGCCTCAGTCAGGCGCTCGCCCACCTCGCGGGTAAACTCCGCGTCCCGCTGAGCGTCGACGACCACCTCGCCATTGCGCATGACATAGCTGCGCGGGTCGACCACCCGCCCGCTCCGGTCAATGCTGTTGCCATCGTCGTCGACGTCGTTGCCAAAGGGATCCATCGGGCGGCCGACGGTGAATGAGATCTTGGAGTCCAACGAGAACAACTGGGTGAAAAAGTCCGCCACCCGCCGGGGCTTGGTCGCTTCGTCGTCGGTGATGATGTAGCGGGACTTGCCTTGCTCCTGCAGGAAATCGTCGATGAGGGTCTCAGCCTCCAGCACCAACTGAAACGACAACGTCGCCGGCACAATGAACAGGCGCTCACGAGTGGCTTTCCTGGTCAGGAGATTGCGGGTGTAGGCCGCGACACCTGTGCCCATCAGGCCGAGCTTGAGCTTCTTTTCAAGGGCCCCAGACCGGCTCCGCGTGCCGCCGGGGAAAAAGATGTTGTCGTAGCCGTTTTCGAGGGTCGCCTGCGCGTATTCCTTGAGGACGGCCTTGTAGAGGGGATCGGTCTTTCGCCGGTCGACGGTATAGGCGCCCAGGTTGCGCATGAAGAAACCGAGAACCGGATTCGAAAACAGGTTGAGACCGGCGCCATACAGAAACGGGGGCAGCCCCATCTTCCACAGTGCCCAGCCAACGACGATGGCGTCCATGTGGCTGACGTGGGTTGGCACCAGCACAATGGTGCCCCGCTGACGCAAGCGATGCAGGGTGTCGGTTGCCCCTTGCACGACGATGTTTCGGTCTACCGAGGGCAAGGTCGGGAGGCCGCCAGCCAGCAGATGTGGCAGCCCCTCCACCAGACGCTTGGGCGAAAACGCATTCAACAGCAGGCCCATCACGGGTTCTCCCGCGCGGGTCACAGCGTCGTAGACCCGCTCGTCAAAGCGGCCGCAGATTTCTTCTGCATAGCGACGGGTGATCCGGCGCAGCGTCGACTGCAGCTCTCGCTCCGACGCCTGGCCGACACCACGCTTGAGCTCGCCCCAAAAGGCACTCTCGTCGGTGTGCTCACCCTTCAGGCGACGCAACTCGTGGTAGATGCTGTCGGCGACCATTTCGTCGAGACGGGCGGCGGGCCGAGCAAGCTGCTGCTCGACGACGTGGCTGATGACGTCGGTTAGAATGCGCTCTTTGTCGGCGGCCCGCACGGTGAACCTCTATGGTCCCCTCGGAGAGGACATCGATACGGCGGACGTGGCCGCTCGACGGCGACGACCAGGCCTGTCGTGGGCGAGGGGTATCAGGCCATGATCTTGATGATGACGGTGGTGACGTTGTCGGTGCCACCGTTTTTGTTGGCGGTCGCCACGAGGTCATGACAGAGGCCCTCGACGTCATCGGCCTTGCCCGCATCATTTTGCCAATTTTGACACAGGACCTCCATGTCCTTGTCTTTGATCATGCCGCTCAGTCCGTCGGAGCAGAGCAGATAGAGATCGTTTGGCAGGGGTTCCAGCCGCGATACGTCGACCTGAACGTTGTCCTTCATGCCCAAGGCTCTCACGATGACGTTCTTGTGGGGAAAGGCTTCGATTTCCTCGGGCGTGAGTTTGTGATTCTTCAGGTAGTCGTTGAGGAGGGAGTGGTCGTCCGTCAACATCTCGAGCTGGTTGTTGCGAAAGCGGTAGGCGCGGGAATCGCCACAGTGGCCCACGTAGGCGCCATTGTTGGTGAACAGCACGCCGACAATCGTGGTGCCCATGCCCCGCTTGCGCACGTCGGCCTGGGCGGTCTCAAAGATGCGACGGTTGGCGAGCTTGATGCCCGCAACCAGCCGATTCTCTTCGTATTTGAGCCCTTTTTCTTCTTTGTAGGGCCAGGTCTGTTCTTCGTCTGCCGTCGTCATCTTGAAGAAGTCGGCAACGGATTGGACGGCGATCTCGGATGCGACTTCGCCCGATGCGTGACCACCCATGCCGTCAGCAACGACGAACAAGTTCTCCTCGGGCACGAGGATATGGTTGTCCTCGTTGTGGGCGCGCTTCATTCCGACATTGGTGACGCCGGCGGCGATGAGCTTCACGGGTTCTTCCTCGCGTTGGCGACGGTTGGCACGGACTTGGCGTGTATGAGGGAGGTATCGCACCGTGAGATTTCCCCGCAAGTCGAACGTCGCTGGCGGCCAAAGGACCCCACCGAGACAGCGCACGAGGCTCAATTTGGGCCAGGACCATTTTGAAGCCAGTCCTGCTACGGTGCGCGGGTGCTGCGCTTTGAGTGTCCCCGTTGCCGAACTGTCTTCACCCGTGATCGTGGCGAGGACGACGCCTTTGTCGAGTGCCCGTCATGCGGCGCCCTGGCCATGTCCGCTGGCGAGGCCACAGGCGTCGACAGCGACGCCCTCGCCCGCACGTTGTCGTCCACGCACGACATGGTCGCCCTGCGGGCGAGCCGGGCGGGCCAGCACGACGACGCCTCCGAGACCGGCGAACCGGGCCATGATCTGGGCGCCAGCGCCATCACCACGAGGCCCGGCCAGGAGGCCACCTCAAGCCAGGGCCAGGTCAACGACGACAACGACGACAGCAGCGGTGCGGGGGGCGGGATTTTTTCTGGGCTCCTTGGCGCCGAGTCTGCCAGCGGCGACGACGACGGAGGGCACCGGCACCAGCCCTTGGCAACTCCGACCCCTGCTCCTGCCCGGGCTGCCGTTGCCAAAGGAGGCATTGACCTCGGCCTCAACGACGAACTCGACGACTTCGAACTTCCGAGCACAGCACCCGCCAACCGAGCACTCTCTCCCGCCCGGCGCTCGCCCAACCGCCCCACCCGTCGCAGCGACGCCGATCAACCCCGGCCTTCGCCGCCTCCCCCGGCACCCGGGGTGGCCGCTTCTCTCGGCGACGACGCCATGGGCGCCCTGGAAGCTGCCTTCGACACGATGGCTGCCCGCCCCGTCGATGCCCGACAAAGCCTGAGCGACGACGAGCGGCGCTTCTTGGAGAACGTCGCTGGCAATGGTCCGCAGCCACCACCACCTCGAGGCACACCCCACAAACCCCCGCCGCGACCACCAGAGCGACCGGGCGTACCGCGTGCAGCACCTCCGCCACGCAAAAAGCGGCCGCTGTCGACGGCGTTGAGCTTGTCCCCTGAAGCGCGGGCCGCGGCGTTCATTGCCCTCAAGCGCGCCGCACCACCTCGGCAGCCGGGGCCGGTGGTGGCCGCTGACGGTCATGACTCCACCGACCCCGAAGTCACCGCTCCGGGCTATTCTGGGACCTCCGCGGTGCTGCCGCCGGCTCGCCCTGCCACCCGTCCGGACGGCGCTGTCGCTGTCGCTGGCGACAAGGTCGAGGCCAATGCCCGGCGGAAGGTGCGCGAGCGTCCCACCATCATGGCGGGGGTGCGCAAACTCGCTCTCGCCGCGGCGGTGCTGGTGGGCCTGACCGGCGGTGGCATCATCGGCGCCGCCACAGCGCCCGAACCAGCCAAACGCAGCGATGGCGCCCGCGCCCGCGCCGAACTCGCCCTCGCCGACGGCAACAGCTACTACGATGGCGCTCGATTTGATGACGCCGTCGGCCGCTACAAAAACGCCATCAGCAACGACCGCACCTACGCTCCGGCACATCGGGCCAAGGGTGCTGCTCTGGCCAAGTTGGGCCAGCTGTCTCAGCAGGCCCAGCGAAACGACGAGGCCCAAAGTCAGTTCGACGAGGCCGCTGCCGCCTATCGGGACTACCTGACGCTTGAGCCGTCGGCCATCGACGCCGCCGACATCAAAGAAGCCCTCACCCGCCGCGGACTGAGCCCGGTGGGTTCGGGTGTCGTCGACGCCAACGCCAACGCGGCTGGTGCAAGCGGCAGCGGAGGCACCGGTGGCTGACGTCGAGCGCCCCCAAAAGCCGCCCCACCAGAGGCCCACCGGCGAAATCCCCCTGTCCTGGGCCCTGCCAGCTGAGGACGTGTCGGAGGCCTCCACACCAACGAGCTCCAACAAATCCCTGCTCATCGCTGGCGTCGGCGTCGCGCTGATGGTGGGCGCGGTGGTTCTGGCGCTGCGTCCGCCAGATCGCCCCTTGGCGCCGCCCACGGCGCAGCCGCCGCCCGCCCAACCCCTGCCCCCACCCCAAGCCGTGCCGCGGCCCCAGCCGGCGGTGCCCGCGCCCCTTGAACTCGCTGACAACGCGGCCACCGAGCCCACGGAAGCGACGAGCGCGCCGACGACGACCGCGCCGACGACGACCGACGATGGTGGCCCGGCAGCCCGCCTGCAGGCCCAGGACCTGATTGGGCGCGCGCGCATCGCCGCCCGGGACGGGGATGAAAGCCAGGCCATGGTGTTCGCGCTGCGAGCGGTCGCGCTCGACCCTGAATGCGCCGGGTGTTGGCGGACCGTGGGTCTGCTGCGGGGAAGGAGCGGCGACCACCTGCTGGCGGCCCGCGCCCGGGCCCGCGCGCTGGCGCTTGAACAGCAAGCGCAACAGCCCGTCCAGTGAGACCGATGACACGGCGCGTTGGTTGTGAAGTTGACCCGGCCCCGGGTCGGACCATACTGGCGTGATGCTGCTGCGTGGGTTGCCGTTGATGCTGGTGCT
>CAJBHN010000261.1 GCA_903952805.1 uncultured Myxococcales bacterium
CCATCATCGTCGGCTTGCTGTTGGCGTGGATGCTGGCCAAGAAGATCGATGGCCCCCTGGGCGACGTCATCGGCTTTCTCGACGTGTTCGACCAGCACTACCGCAGCTTTTCGCGCGGGACCATCAAGCTGGCCAGCGTCGCCTACTACCTGGCGCTCACCTGGGGGGGCTCTGCTCGTGTGTACCGCTGTGCTGACCGCTCGTCGGTGGAGAGCCTGATGACGACGACAACGAACACCTCGAACACCTCGAACACGTTCCCCATCGGCCCCAGCATCCTTGGTCTGGTGGCGGTCCTGGCGCTTTTTGCCGGTGGACGCGTCATGCAAGACGCCAGCGCCACGGTGGCCATGGTGCTGGCCCTGGTCTTGTCCGCAGTGGCCGCCGTCTGGCGTTGGCGCAGCGCCCGGTCGGCAGTTGCGGATGCCGGCAGGGCCGGTCGACAGAGCCTGCTGGCCCGCGCCGTCGCGGCCCACGTCGCCGTCGCCGTCGGTGCCGCGGCGCTGTTGGCGTCGGCGGTGCTCAAGCTCAGCGGCGACGCGGACAACGTCGCGACCACCGTCGGCCTCTTGTTGGCGGTGGGCGGCTCGGCGGTCTTGTGGGCCCTCGAGCTGTTGATGTCCCAGACCCGCTCCACCGGCATCGTCGACGCTCCCCGCGTGCAGCGGGCCAGCCAGACCGCCGTGACCCTGGTGGCCGGGCTGTCGGCGTTGGTGGCTGTCGTGTTCGGCATGCAGAAAAGCGACGCCCGTCTGGAACTCGCGTACGCGTCGCCGACGTCGCCGTCGGGGGCGACCGCGTCGGTCATCGACACCGCCGTCTGCGGCGCCGAGCAGAACAAGCCCGAGGTGTTCTTGTTCTTCGAGCGGGGCAGTACGGCGCTGGGCGAAGTCGCCGACTACTTCGACGGCCTCAAGGCCCACGGGGCCCGTGTGCAGGTGCTGGACCAGGCCCTCGATCCAGCGCTCTCCAAGGCGCTGAAAGTCACCAAGAACGGCACGGTTGCATTTCGGTGTGGGGAAAAGACCGACACCATCAGCATCGGTGCCGACCGCGAGGAGGCCCAGCGCAAGGTCAAAAAGCTCGACCAGGACGTGCGCACCAAGCTCGGCAAGCTGACGCGCGACCCCGTCACGGTCTACCTCACCGTCGGCCACGGCGAGCGCAGCATCGACGGCAGTGACAAGACCGGCCGCGCCGCCGGCAAGAACCTCAAGAAGCTCCTCGATGCCAACAACGCCACCACCAAGAAGCTCGGCCTCGCCGACGGCCTGTCCGACAAGGTCCCCGACGACGCTGGCCTCGTCATTGTCTTTGGTCCCGACCGCGCGTTTCTGCCCGAAGAGGCCGCCGCCCTGTCGGCATACGTCGCCCGCGGCGGCGCTCTCGCCGTCTTTGTCGACCCCGCCCGCCCCGGCACCGACGACGTCGACGTGGCGCTGTCGCTGCAGCCGCTGCTGCAGACGCTCGGGTTGCATATGACCCCTGGCGAGGTCGTCAATGACAAGGAATTCGTCAAGCAGAGCAATACCAGCGCCGACCACGTCTTCGTGTTCTCGACGAGCTTTGGCACGCACAAGGCCGTCAAGACCCTCAACGGCGCCCGCGGCAAGGCCGCGCTGTTGTTCTTGTCGGCCCAGGCGCTGAGCAAGGTCGAGGCGGCCGTGAGCCCCAAGGTGTCGTTGGTGGCCCGCTCCCGTCCGGCCTCGTTTGTCGACGGCAACGGCAACCGCGCCTTCGACGACGGCGTCGAAAAGCGGGAGATCGTCGACCTCGCCGCCGTGGTCGAAGTCAAAGCCGACGGCGACAAAGAGGGCCGCGCCGTCGTCGTGGGCGACTCCGACGTCGTCGCCGACACCTTGTTGGCCAACGAGGCCAACGCCGTCTTTGCCTACGAGTCCCTGCAGTGGCTGCTGCGTGACGACGCCAGCGTGGCCGACGGCGCCACCGTCGTCGAAGACGCCCCCATCCGCCACACCCGCGACGAAGACACCCTGTGGTTTTACGGCACCACTCTTGGTGGTCCGGCGCTGGTGCTCGCGCTGGGGGCCCTGGTGGTGCGCGTGCGACGACGACGACCAACGGCAGGGCGTGCGGCCAGGCCCGGGGCCAGGCCCGACAATGGAGGTGCAGTATGAGCCGCGTGGGAATGTGGATTCATGTGGCGCTGTGCGCAGCAGCCCTCGCGTTTGCCTGGACGAGCGCGCATCAGGTTGCCGAGAAGCAGGGTGGTCCGTCGTCGGTGACGCTGTTGGCCGCCGCCGCGGGCGACGTCGTCGGCGCCAGCTATCGCTGGGACAAGGGCAGCACCGTGACGACGGTGTCGGGCACGGGGGCGGCCCGCCATGCGCTCGTCAAGGTCGATCGGGAGTTGCCCGCCAAGAAGCCGGCCAAAACCGATGCGAAAGATGCGGTGGATCCGAAAGCTGGTGCCGAGGCCGAGGCCGCGGCGGTGCCGGCAGCCATCGCCGCGCTCCCCGAGCGGGAAACCGGCACCATCCCCGGCGGCAAGACGGTGCTGGCGGCCATCACTGGCCTGGAGCCCTTCAAGACCAAGCGCAGCCTGGGCGTCGTCGACGACGCGCGACTGGAGGCCATGGGATTGAAGAATCCCCTGCGCAGCCTCGAGGTCAAGACGGCCAGCGGTCAGAGCCTGGTGTTGGAAATCGGTGAGGCCAGCTACGGCGCCCAGGGGCGCTACGCCCGGGTCAAGGGGCAGCCCGAGGTCCACCTGATCGACACGGCCATCGTGACCGGGTTGGAGGGTGGCATCGACGCCTTGCTTGAGAAGCGGGCCCTGACCGCCGAACTCGAGACCATCTCGGGCTACAGCGTGGTCGCCGGCGCCAAGAGCGCGGCGTTCACCCACGTCGACCGCGAGCAGGTCTCGACCCGCTTCTTCGCCATCGACGGCGTGAAGAAAGAGGCTGCCGGCAAGCTGATGACGACCCTGCGCAACCTGCGCGGCACCAAGCTCGCGAGCGCCGACGCCAGCACCGCGGCCGGCGCCGTCGTCAAAGTGGTCGTCGACACCACCGGCGGCCCCGTCACCATCGAGATGGTCGAGGGCGGCGCTGGCGAGGGCAATCTGCTGCGGGCGGGCGGCTTCGTCTACGAGATCACCGCCACCCAGGCTCGAGAACTCCAGGATGACGTCGACGCCGCTGTCGCCGAGTGAGGACGAGCGCTCGGACTACAGGAAGCGCGCCTTGAGGGTTGGCGACGGCAACCAGCAGGCGTCCTGCCGGCCAAACAGCCGGTAGCGGTTCACGGCGATGGCGCCGTAGACGACGTCGCGCAGCACTCGTGGGACGGTCAGGAACACCGCGAGCCATGACCACGGGGCCCGCAGGTGCCGCGCCGTCAGCAGCGCCGCCGTCGAGCGCACCGAGACCTGGCCGTCCTGCAGCAGCACCAACGACTCCAACGCGCTCGGATCGACCCCGAGGGGAGGCAGCAGGCGGGCCGCCGTGGCAGACTGCAGCGAGGCAAAGCGCAAGGTCTGCATCCGCTCCCGGGCGATGACAAACTGGACCGTAGCGCTGCACAGATTGCAGACGCCGTCGAAGAACAAGATGGGGCCGTCGTCGACGACGGTGTCGGTGCCTGTGTCGGTCATGGCGTCGACCCTGTGGCGGGGACGGCGAGGGCCGCGAGGACGGCGGCCTCAAACGTGGCGGCGGTCTGGGCGCCGGGGAGCTTTTTGTGCACGCGTCCGTCGCGGTCGTAGACGACGGTGTAGGGCATCTCTCCCTGCCACACGTCGTCGATGAGGTGGATGAAGGGGTCGGGGTCTTCGTTTTCGACGATGAACGACGTCAGCTTCAGGTGGCGGCGACCAAGCAGGCGCTGCACGTGCTCACCGCTGTCGGGAGGGTCGGTGGCGACAAAGACGACGTCGACGCTGCCGACGTGCTTGGTCTGTAGCGTTTGCAGGGCGGGGATCTCCTCGAGGCAGGGCAGGCAATAGCTGGCCCAGAAGTTCACCAGCAGCACCTTGCCCTTGTGCGGGGCGACGACGAGGTTTTGGTAGGTCTTGTCGCTCACCATGCCAAACGGGGTGGACTTGCCCGCTGTCGTCGTCGTCGTCGTCGTCGTCGTCGTCGCTGTGGGCGACGGCTTCGATGGCGGGTGTGCTGGCGACGGGTTTGGTGGCGACGGCGCCGCGAGGGCCAGGGAGGCAGCAAGGGTCAGGAGCACGGCCATGCAGCACTCTAGCGAGGTCCGGTCGGGTTCGCCGCCCCGTCGGTCGATGTCGCTTTTTTGTCTACATCGGCCATGAGGTCGTGGTCGGCTGTATCGCCGACGTCGTGGTCGCCGTCCCCTGATACGAGCGGTGCTACGATCACAGCCATGGAGCTGAACGACATCCTTACGGTGGCCATCAAGGGCGGCGCCTCCGACATCCATCTGAAGGCAGGCTTACCACCGATGTTTCGCATCGATGGCTCGCTGGTGCCGTTGAAGGATGCCAAGCGACTGGCTGCCGAGGACATCGGCCGCATGGCGGTCTCCATCATGAACAACTTCCAGAAGGAGAAGTTCAAGGATGAAAGTGAGATCGACCTCGCCTACGGCGTGCCCGGTCTGGGGCGCTTCCGCGTCAACGTGTTCATGCAGCGGGGCACCGTCGGCATCGTCTTGCGGGTCATTCCATTCAAGATCATGACCATCGAGCAGCTCAACCTGCCCAAGGTCCTTGAAAAGATTGCCGCTGAAGAGCGTGGTCTGGTGCTGGTCACGGGCACCACGGGTTCGGGCAAGTCGACGACGCTGGCGGCGCTCATCGACACCATCAATGCCAACCGCACCGCCCACATCCTCACGGTCGAAGACCCGATCGAATTCCTGATTCGCGACAAACGTTCGGTGGTGAACCAACGTGAAGTCGGCGTCGACACCAAGAGTTTCGCCCGGGCCCTCAGGAGTGCGTTGCGTGAAGACCCCGACGTCATCCTGGTCGGTGAAATGCGGGACCTTGAGACCATCGAAATCGCCATCACCGCCGCCGAGACGGGCCATCTGGTGATGTCGACGCTGCATACGCTGGATGCCCCCGAGACCATCACCCGCATCGTGTCGGCGTTCCCGCCGTTTCAGCAGAAGCAGGTTCGCCTGCAGCTGGGTTCGATCCTCAAGGCCATCATCTCCCAGCGCCTGGTGCCTCGCGCCGACGGCCGCGGCCGCGTCGCCGCCGTCGAGATCATGCGCGCCACGGCTCGCACCAGAGAACTCATCGAAGACAAGGATCGGACCAAGGAGTTGCACGACGCCATCGCCCAGGGCTCGACCAGCTACGGCATGCAGACCTTCGACCAGAGCTTGATGAAGCTGTTGACGGGCCACCTCATCACCTACGAGGAGGCCCTGCGCCAGACCACCAACCCCGACGACTTTGCCCTGCGCGTGTCGGGCATCGGCGGCACCTCGGATTCGTCGTGGGATGGCTTCGACGACGCCATGGCCCGCCCGCAGCCCGGCATGGCAGCGCCGGTGGCGCCTCCCAGGGCCCAGCCGGGCTCCCCGCCGTCCCCCCTTCGCCCAACCATTTGCCCCGGGGTCCGTCGCCGCCAGCCCTCCGGGCTTCCAGCGACCACCGGCCCCGGCAGCGCCCCGCCCTCCGGCGCCGGCGCCGGCCGCCAACCCCAACGATGACTTCACGATCGAGCGGTTCTGACGCTGGTCGTCGACGACCACGTCGTCGTCGTTGTCGTCGTCGTGATCACAGTGACTGTCGAACCATGGAACCTATGTCCCGGTGAAGCGTGGTGGGCGCTTCTCGGCGAAGGCGGCGAGGGCCTCCGTTCGGTCTTGGGTGTACAGCGTGACCTCGTAGGCGCGCGCCTCCAGCAGCAGCCCCTCGCTGATTCCCGTCGACAAACCCCCATCGATGGCGGCTTTGGCAGCCTCGACGGCGATGGGCGCGCAGCGCGCAATCTCTGATGCCAGGCCCAGGGCCCGATCGACGGCGGTGCCAACGTCGGCGACGTGGTTGGCCAGGCCGAGGGCGAGAGCGTCGTCGGCGGACAGTTTGCGGGCGGTGAAGATGAGCTCCTTGGCCTTGGCTGGACCAATCAGCCGGGGCAGCCGCTGGGTGCCGCCGGCGCCGGGGATGATGCCCAGGGCACATTCGGTCAGGCCGATGGTGGCGCCCTTGCCAAGCACTCGCATGTCGCAGGCCAGGGCCAACTCGCAGCCACCGCCAAAGGCCACGCCCTCGACGGCGGCGATGGTCGGCATCGGGACCCGCTCCACGAGGTCCATGATGCCCTTGATGCGACGCAGGAACGTCCGCACCTCGGTCGGCGTCATCGACTTGCGTTCCTTCAAGTCAGCGCCGGCGCAAAACGCCCTGGGCCCACCAGCGAGGATCAACGCCCGCACCTCCCGGCGCACGGCGGCCCTCTCGACCTCGGCCCACAGGGCCTCCAGCAGGTCACGAGACAGGGCATTCATCGCCTCGGGGCGGTTCATGGTCAAAACCAGCGCCAACTGTCCGTCGCCCAATGCTTTTTCTTCGACCGTCACCAAAGTCATGCCGACCTCCACGCCGCGACCACCCACGGCGACGGTGCAGGCCATACCCCATCCACCGCGCCACCGCGACGATGTGGGGGCGTTGCCTGCGACGCTGCTCGGCCACCCGCTTGCGGCGTCACTCAGCTCTTGTGGACGACGCCGCCGACGAACTCCGCGAACAGCTGCTCGTCGCTCTTGGGCGCTGAGGGAGCGAGGCGGGCGCCGCGCACGGTGACGTCGGGGGCGGCGGCAAACTTGTTGAGCACGGCGTCTTGCGACACGCCTTCGACCGCCGCGGCAAACAGTTCAGCGTCGGTCAGTGCTTTGGCAGGAGCAGCGGCGCTCGACGACGACGACGCTCGCGTCCCCGTGGGCTCCTCGCGGCGGATGGTCGTCAGCAGCGGCTTCTTCTTGGCCGCTCGCTTCGACGTCGGTGCCGTCACCGACGCCCCCTTGGCATGGGAGGGCGACGGCGTCGGCGTGGCCGTCGACTTCCATTTCTTCAGCTGGTCTTCGAGGGTGCCCATGGTTGCCCCTGTTGGCAGGCTGGGGGGAAACGAACCTGGTTCGCTTCGGCCTCGCGTGCACTGGTGTGGAATGACCCGGGGACCCGCCCCAGCCGGCGGCTAGAGGTCGATGACGTTGTCGTCGCGGGGCGAGATGTCGATGATCATCACGCCGCCGCCGCGGTGGGGCTTGGCCTCCTCGACATCGTCGTCAACCGGCATGGGAGGCTCGATGCGCACCCCGCGGGCACGATCGTCTTGCTCCCGCCGTTGACGTTCTTCTTCGATCTCTTGGATGATCCAGGGAGGAAGCACCCATCCAGTGTGCCAACCTGACCGGTCCTGCTGCAAGTAAACGACCCAGGCGTCTCTGAACAGGACACCTGCCGGGGAGCCTCAAGTCCTCATCGCTGCAGGTCCGGGCAAGCGTCACGTCGGCCAGGGCGCTGGCCTGCGTGTGGGGGGGCGGGCAGCGGGATCGGTTTGCGACACCGCACATCGTCGACCTCGGCGACTGAGACGTGGGACGTGAGATGCATCCCTCCCTTGACGGGCTTGGGTCGCATCCGTAGGAACCGTGCCATCACGCGCAGCGTGTCGATCGGGTTCTTCCGATCGCCAGCCCCCGCCCACGTTGTGGTCGTCTGGCGCTGGACTCCTCCCGGGGAGTCCCGCTGCGCCGGCCACCCTTGCGGCCAGCGGGAGCGAAGCGATGACGACGACAAGCACGATGACGACGACCGAGTCCTTCCTGGCGCCCCACGTTGGTGTCGAAGAGACCCTGCGGGGCCTGGTGGAGCCCATCGTCGTCGCCGAAGGTTTGGAACTCGTGGTGCTTCAATTGCACCGGACGCAGCATGCCGACGTGCTGCGCCTCTCGGTCGACCGCCCCGGCGCCGGCGTCACGCCCGGCAAGGGCGTCTCGATGGCGGAGTTGGAGCGCCTCAATCGCCTGCTCGGCGACGTGCTCGACGTCGAGGACGCCGAGAAAAAGCTGTTTCGTGAGCAGTGGGAGTTCGAAGTCGGGTCCCCCGGGGTCGACCGCCCGCTGACCAAAAAGAGCCATTTCCGCGACGTCGTTGGCCACAAGGTCAAGGCCCGGATGAAGCTCGAGAAGAAGAGCTTTATCGGTCGCCTTGAAAGCGCCGACGACCACGGCATTGTCGTCGACGGCAAGGCCATCGCCTTCGCCGACCTCGACAACGCCCACGTCATCTACGAATTTGTCGAGCCATCGAAGCCCGGCAAGGGGCCTGGCAAGTCGGGAGCCCGCGCCAAGCCGTCGCGAGCCGAGCTTGAGAGGGCCCAGCCTTCAAAGGCCGACAAGTCCAGAGCCGTGAAGGCCGCCAAGGCCGAAGCCAAGGCCAAGGCCGAGCCGTCGGCCTGAGCAGCTGAAGTTTCTTGACCATCGGCGTCGCCGGTGGTTCGTCTGTGTTTGTCACCGTCGACGTCGTCGACATCAGCATTGAGGGAGCCATGGAAGAGACAATCGAGTCATTCAAGCTCAACGCCGTCCTTGAAGCCCTGGTCCGTGAAAAGTCTCTCGACCGGGAGATGCTCATCGACGCCCTCAAGCAGGCGATGCTGACGGCGGCCCGCAAGAAGCTCGGCCTGACCGCCGACCTGGAAGCGCGCTTTGACCCCGAGGCCACCCTCGAGGAAGTGCTGCAGCGTCACGGCCAGTTCGCCGTGCTCGCCAAGATGAAGGAGCCCGAGAAGCGTGAGCAGGTCGGCCTGGTCCGCATCTACGAGTTCAAGAAGGTCGTGAAAGACGTCAGCAATCCGACCATCGAAATTTCGCTGAACGACGCCCGCGGCCAGGACCCCGGCCTCACCGACGAGGACATCGGCATCGACCTCGGCATCGAGGTCTGGTCGAAGGAATTCGGTCGCATCGCGGCCCAGACCGCCAAGCAGGTCATCATCCAGCGCGTCCGCGAAGCCGAGCGCAACACGGTCTTCAACGAGTACAAGGACCGCAAGGGCGAGCTCGTCACGGGCATCGTGCGTCGCTTTGAGCGCGGCAACGTCATCGTCGACCTCGGCCGCGCCGAAGCCGTCCTCGGCGTCAAAGAGCAGATCCCCCGCGAGAACATCCGCACGGGCGACCGGGTGATGGCCTACGTCCTCGACGTCCTCGAGATTGCTCGCGGCCCCCAGATCATCCTGTCGCGCAGCCACCCCAACCTCGTCGTGAAGCTCTTTGAGCAGAACGTGCCCGAGATCGCCGACGGCATCGTCACCGTCGAGGCCGCCGCCCGCGAAGCCGGCGTCCGCACCAAAATCGCGGTCCGCTCCAAGGACAGCGACGTCGACCCCGTCGGCGCCTGCGTCGGCATGAAGGGCGCTCGCGTCCAGGCCGTCGTGCAGGAACTGCGCGGCGAGAAGATCGACATCGTGCCCTGGGACGAGGACGAGGCCCGCTTCGTCTGCAACGCCCTGTCCCCCGCCGAGGTCACCCGCGTCCTCGTCGACGAGCAGAACCACACCATGCAGATCGTCGTCCCCGACGACCAGCTCTCGCTGGCCATCGGTCGTCGCGGTCAAAACGTGCGCCTCGCTGCGCAGCTGTCGGGCTGGAAGATCGACATCACCTCCGAGACCAAGGTCGCCGAGGAGCGCGAAGTGGCCTGGGCCAGCCTCAGCCGCATCGAGGGCATCTCCGACTTCGTCGTGCAGACCCTCTACAACCACGGTTTCCGCAGCGCGAAGGAGATCGTCGAGGCCGACCCCGAGTTCCTCGGCAGCCTGCCGGGCTTCTCCGCCGACGCCGTGCCCCGCGTGCAGCAGTCCGCCAAGGACGTCGTCAAGGCCGAAAAGAACGAGAAAAAGGAGCTGCGCGTCGTCGCTCGCGAGGGCGCCAAGCTGCTGCTCGCGATCGAGCGCGCCGCCGAAGCCGCCCGTGCCGCCGGCACGGCCGACCTCGAGCGCATGAAGACCATGGAGGGTGTGCTGCCCTACGTCTTCGAGCGCCTGTCGGCCAACGACTACGGTTCGCCGGAAGACATTTTCCACGAGCTTGACGATGACCGGCTCATCCACCTGGTCGGCTTGTCGGCGGGCAAGGCCCGGCAGCTCCGCTACAACGCCGCTGTCGCCATGAACGCCCTCACGGGCGGCGTCGTGCCCGTGACGGCCAAGCCGCTGTCGGAGCCCGAGGCTCGCGATGCGCAGGCCTTTGACGCCGCCGCCATCGCCGCCGCCATCGCCGCCGCGAGCGCGGCCGTGGTCCCCGCCGCCGAAGCGACGTCCGCCGAGGCCTGAACGCACCAGTCCGGTGGGCAGAAGGGGCGGGTGTCGACGGGTGTCGGCGCCCGCTTCGCTTTTGGGGGTGGCATGCTAGCGGGAAGGCATGTCGTCGTCGTCGTCAGTGCCGCCCGCCGCCCTCCGGTCTCCGCCCGCCACTGAGCGAGGTGCCGACGCCAGCATGGGCGTCAAGGGTGCCAAGCCGTCCACCAAGCGGCGTGGCAAGAAGAAGGGCAAGGGGCGCAAGGCGCTCGGCCTCACCATCGACGACGACCCGGCCCGCATGTGCATCGTCTGCCGCGCCGCCGGCACGCCGTCCACGCTGCTGCGCTTCGCCCGCTCCCCCGATGGCGCCGTCGGCTTCGACGTCAACAACCGTTTACCGGGCCGTGGCGCCTGGGTGTGTGCGACCGCGGTCTGCCTCCACAAGGCGACCGAGCCCAAGCACGGCGGCTTTGCCCGCGCCTTCGACGCCGCCGTCACCTTCGACGCTGCTGCGCTGCGGGCCGAGGTGCCCCAGATGCTGCTGAGCCAGGTCACTGATCGCCTCGGGCTGATGCGTCGCCAGGGATCGCTCCTCCTCGGCCGCGATGAGGTGATCCGGCGCCTGGTCGAGCTGGCGGCGGTGGGCTTGGCCACCGATTTGTCCGACAATTCCCGACATGAGGTCCGGGAGCGGGCCCCCGGCGCGGTCTTTCTGGTGCTGCCCACGATGGCCGAGGTGGGCGCGGCCGTGGGGGAACGCCCGGTTGGTGTCGTGGGCATCCCCCGCCGGGGCGCCGAGGCCCTGCAGGCGGCCATTGCCCGCTGGGTCGGCGTGGGCGGCGCGGCGGCGCCCTGAGCCTGCCCGCCCGCGCGTTGAGGCCCGGTGGCAAGGCTGCTTCCAAAAACAATGACCTGGATCAAGGGGCGCGCAGACCGCTTCGACGCCACACTCGTTCATACTGGGGCTCGATCAACCAAACAGGCCCACCGGGAACGAACCACAGGGTGTCCCGTGTTGTCTGCTTCGAGGCCCTGCTCCGCGCTCATCTGTTTTTGGGAGGCTCGCCATGCAACGCACCGCCGTCGTCTTCGGACTCGCCGCATCGACCCTCATCGGCGCCCTGTTGTTGGTGCCCCGCAGCGTCGAAGCGCCCCGGCCCCCGGTGCCCATGCCGGCTCCCCACAGCGAGGCCTCCATCACCCAGCTCGTCTACGGCGACGGCACCGTTGAGGTGCAGGCCACGCTCGACCGGGGGCTGCTGATGCCCGGCGGCGAACCCGTGTGGATGGACGTGGCCATCAAGGCCAGCGGCGTCCAGACCCGCGCCCCCCTCGCCGCCGTGCTCGTCATCGACCGCTCCGGCAGCATGGCCGGAGACAAAATCGATGCCGCCCGCCAGGCCGCCGAGCGCTTCGTCAACGGCATGGCCGACGGCGACATGCTGGCCGTCGTCACCTACGGCAGCGACGTCAGCGTCGATTTCCCCTTCACCACCGTCGACCCGCAGAGCCGCACCCGGGCCCTTGGCGTCGTGCGCCGCATCGAAGAAGGCGGCGGCACCAACATCGACGGCGGCCTGCTGGCCGCGCAGAACCAGCTGCAGCACAGCAACACCAGCGGCAAGGTCGCTCGCGTCATCCTCATCTCCGACGGCCGCCCCACCGAGGGCGACCGCCGCGCCACCACCCTCGCCGGCCACAGCCAGAGCCTGCGCACCGGCGGGGTGACGATGTCGACCATTGGTCTGGGGCTCGACTACAACGAAGACCTGATGGAGCAGCTCGCAGTCGTCGGTGGTGGGCGCTACCACTACCTCAAGACCGGCGCGCAGATGGCCAAGATCCTCGACGACGAACTGCAACACGGTCGCAACGTCGTCGCCAGCAACGTCAAACTCCACCTCGACCGCGCCCTTGCCCCCGGCGTGCGCGTGCTTGAGGCCATCGGCCAGACCGACAGCGGCAACGGCCGCAAGCTGGTCATCGACGTCGGCGACCTCGCCGCCGGCGAAGAGCGCCACGTGCTCATCAAGGTGCAGGCTGACGTGGGCGACGTCGGCTTTGCCGCTCCCGAATTCATCTACCAAAAGGCCGGCTCCGCCACCGAGTCCCTCGTCGCCCACCGCGCCGACGCCTTCCGCTTGCTGCCCACTGGCGACGTCGTGGCCTTCAACGCCAGCCGCAACGAACACGTGCGGGTCCGCGTGCTCCAGCTCGAGGCCAGCATGGCGCTGACGGCGTCGATGCAGGCCTGGTCCTCCGGCGACGCCGCCGCCGCCCGCCAAGGCATTGAGCGCAGCCGCGCCGACCTCAAGGCCGCCGCCAAGACCTCCAGCAATCCCGTGCTGCTGCGCGAGGCGCAGAACCTCGACAGCGTCTACGACAGCGTGTCGCAGGCGCCGTCGCCGTCGTCAGCCGCCGGCATGGATATGGTCAAGGCCCAAAAGGCCCGCGCCTTCGACCTGCGCCGCTGACCTTCAAGGTGGTCGCCGTGAGAGACGTGGTCGACGTGGTCGACGTGAGCGGCGTCTGGCGGCCTCCACGCCAGGCGCTCCTTTTTGCAGTCCGTCAGTGTGCCCTGCTCAATGTCGTCATGTGACCTGACCGCCGTCTGAAGGAGTTCGCGCCATGGCCGTCCAATTCAAAGATCCGGCAGGCTTCTGGCAAGAGACCTTCGCCGTCACCGTCGGCGCCGCCGTCGCTGGTGCCGCTGTCGGCGTCGTCGGCCTCGCGGGCGCGCCCATGGAGGCCGCCGCTGGTGCCGCGGCCGTCTTTGGTGGCTGCATCGCCGCCGCCGTCGTGCACGAGACCCCGGCGGCCATGACCTTTGGCGAGCACAAGCCCTGGCTGCGTGGCGTCGTCGGCGCCGTCGGCGGCGCGCTGGCGGGCCTGGGTTTTGCGGCGCTGTCGTGGCGCTTGAACCTCGGCATGGGCGGCATCGTCGGTGCGGGGGCCCTTGGCGGGCTTGCCCTGGGGACGTTGCTGGGCGGCGATGGCGTCATCCACCGGGCGTCGCATGTCGCGGGTCTGGCCGGGGCCACCGTCGTGGGGGCCGTGGGCGCTGCTGGTCTGGAAAACGCTGCCCGCTTCGCGGCGTCGGAGGGGGCGCCCATCGCGTTGACGTCGACGGCGTTGGCCGGCTTTCTGGGTTTGTGGATCGCCGCTGGCGCTGGCCTGCGTCGCCTGCAGCCCAGGATTGATCCACTCAGCGCGAGGGCCCAGCTGCTGCTGACGACGCTGGTCGAGCCCGTGCGGGCAAAGGTCCTGGAGGCGCTGGGGACCTGGTCGGAGATCGGCGCGGGCATCGAAGCAGATCCCTCGATGTCGTCGTCGTCGAGGGAGGAAACCCTCAAGCAGGCCGAGCTGCTGATGACCCACCTGCTGGAGACGGGCACCACCTGGGGGCAGATCCACAGCGACCTCAGGAGTCCCAAGGTCAAGGCCGTCGACGACAAGCTCAAAGACCTCGAAGCCCGTCTCGTCGCCACCAGCGACGAGGTCACCCGCGGTCACCTCGGCCGGGCCCTCGCCGCCCTGATGGCCCAGCGCAGCGCCGTCGACGGCTTGAAGATCAACCTGGGGCGCGCCGAGGCCGCCATCGACGCCCAGTTGGCGTTGCTGGAACGCCTGCGCCTGGCCGTGGCCCAACATCGCGTGTCAGACCGCGAGCGCTTCACCGTCGAGTTGACGGCGGTGGCCGAGCAGGCCGGCCGCCTGTCGGACGACCTCGAGACCATGTCGAAGGCCATCGCCGAGGCCGAGAGCCTTGCGGACCGTCGCACCCTTGCCGACCTCGAACGCGACGCCCGCCGCAGCATGGCCGCCGTCACCGTCGACAGCGTCATCGAGGTCGAGCAGTCCGTCGAGCAGTCCGTCGAGCAGGGCACCGCGGCGCGCCGCTGACGCTTCGGCATGGACCTCGCCCGACCATCATCGCCATGCTACGTCGAAGCCATGGCTCCCCCCCGCCTCTTCATGGCTGTCGCCGTCCTGCTGGTCGTGGTGTCGGCGTGCACGGCGCCGTCGCCGTCGTCGTCGTCGTCGTCGTCGTCGACGCCGCCGTCGCCGTCGACGCCGCCAGCGGCCGCGCGCGGCGATGTGCCCCCGCGTCTGGCCCTGGCCAGCGGCGCTGTCGTCATCGAGACGCCCGTTGGTGAGCGACGCTTCAAGGTTGAGTTGGCCGTCAAGGATGCCGAGCGCCAGCGCGGGCTGATGTATCGTGAGCAGCTCGCTGACGACGACGGCATGCTCTTTTTGTTCGAGCGTCAGCAGCCGTTGGCGTTTTGGATGAAGAACACCTGGATTGCGCTCGACATGCTCTTCATCACCGAGGACCTCACCGTCCTTGGCATTGTGGAGGGTGCTGAGCCCCTCACCACCAGCAGCCGTCGCGTGCCCGGCGAGTCCCGTTTCGTGCTGGAGCTGCGGGGCGGTTTGTCGTCGGAGCTCGGGCTCAAGGCCGGGCAAAAGGTGCGCTTCGAGGGTGTGCCCGCGGCGCTGTGGCAGAAGCAACCGGAAGGAATCGCGCCATGATCCATGACCTCGACGGCCACAGTCCCCAGATTCATCCTGATGCGTTTGTGCACCCCGACGCGACCATCATCGGCCAGGCCTTTATCGGCGCTCGCGCTTCGATTTGGCCAACGACGGTGCTGCGCGCCGACATGGGCAAGATCCAGATCGGCGAGGACACCTCGGTGCAAGACGGCACCATCATCCATCTCACCGAAGGCTGGAGCGAGACCGTCGTGGGCGACCGCGTCACCGTCGGCCACCGCGTCATCTTGCACGGCTGCCAGGTGGGCGACGACTGCTTGATCGGCATGGGCTCCATTCTGCTCGACAACGTCAAGGTCGGCGCCGGCTCCCTGGTGGCCGCCGGGTCATTGGTGCCCGTCGGCATGGAGATCCCGCCGGGCTCGTTTGTGCGCGGGTCCCCTGCGGTCGTGGTCGGGCCGGTCAAAGAGCACCACACAGCGATGATTGCGGGTGGGTGGCGAACCTACACCGATTACGCCAAGCGCTACCGCGATCAGGTCCTGGCCAAGGCTCCGCCGGGCTGAGGCCGCCCGTCACGTCGTCCGCTCCTTGTGCATGGAAGGTTCAGCGATGATCGTCACCTGTCCGGGCTGCGCGTCGAAATATCGGGTGGCCAACGAAGCGGTGCCTGCCGATGGGGCGCGCATGCGCTGCCCGAAGTGCGAGACCCTGTTTCTCGCCAAGCCGCCCGTGGGCGCTGACGTCGCCGACCACGTCAGCACGGCGCCGACGGCGGCGTTGCGGCCCGGCCCGGGCGCTGGTCTCCCGGGGCCAGGCGGGGCGCCGTCGCCGTTTGGCGTGGCTGGCTCGCCCACGTCGCCGCCGACGGGGGCTTTCGGGGCGCCGTCGCCGTTTGGCGTGGCTGGGGCCGCGGCGTCGCCGTCGCCGGGGGCTTTCGGGGCGCCGTCGCCGTTTGGCGTGGCTGGGGCGGCGGCGTCGCCGACGACGGGGGCTTTCGGGGCGCCGTCGCCGTTTGGCGTGGCTGGGGCCGCGGCGTCGCCGTTTGGGTCGGTCGCTGCCGCTCCGCTGCCGGCCCAGTCGGGCCTGGGTTTTGGGCCCGCGCCCAGCGCCCCCTCCACCGGTGGACCGCTGACCGCGATGATGCGGACCCTCGATGCGTCGTCGTTGCCGTCGTCGTCGTCGTCGGCGGCGTCGTCGTCGGCGTCGTTACCGCCGCGGCCGGCATCGGCTGGCGACGACGACCCCTTCGCCCGCATCAACCTGGATGCCCGCCCGGACCCGGGCCTGCATGTGCCCACCATGGAGCGCATGTCGTTGCCGCCGCAGCCGCGCCCCGCATCGCCGCCGGTCCTGCCTCGGCCGTCGTCGTCGTATGTGGCGCCAGCGACGTTGGCGCGACCTGCGACCCAACGCCAACCGGCTTCCATGCTGTTGACCGCCGCCAGTTGGGTCTTTTTGGCCGTCGGCGCTGCCAGTGCCGTGGGCGGTGTGGTCTTTGCTGCCTGGACGTCGGAGGCCATCGACCTCGACGCGAGGCTGATGCCCGTTGTGGAGCGCAGCCTGGGCGTCCACCCGCCCTTCAGCTTTGTCGGCGCCGACGACGTCCCCCTCGACGCACTTCGTCGCGACGCCATGGCCAGGGAGAGCGCCGGCGACTTGCCCGCCGCCGTCGTGCTGTGGCGCCGGGTCCTCGCTCGCGACGCCGACGACGCCACCGCCAAGACGGCCCTGCCGCGGGTGATGCTGGCCCTGGGTGAGCGCCGACGCTGACGGTGCGAGCTGCAGCAGACAGGTCTGGCCGTCGCCACTGAAGCCGTCGACCATGGGCCGTCAGAGCATGTTGATGGGGTCGATGTCGACGACGAGGCGGGCGCCGCTGGCGTTGAGGCTGTGGGCCAGGCTTTGGGCGTGGGTGCGCTGGGTGCCCGCCGGGGCGGGGCGCACGTCGCCGCGCAGCGGGGCCACCAGCCGCGCGCGGGTGGTGGAATCAGCTGCAAAAACAAGCAGTTGGATGCGGGTTCGCCCCTGCAGCCTCTCGAGGGGGCAGGGGGCCGGACCGCTGAGCTTCCACCAGGAAGTCACCGCGGCGCCGGCGTCGCTGATGGCGCTGTGGATCTCGTGGGCGATGTCGGTGGCGACGGTCTCGACCTCGTGTTCGATGCGGATGCGCGCCAGCCGCGAGTAGGGCGGGTAGCGGTGCTGTTCGCGCACCAGCAATTCGGCCGCGGCGAAGGCGGTGACGTCGTGGGCCAGCAGGTAGCGCAGGGCGGCGTGGGTCGGGTCATAGGTCTGCACGATGACCTGCCCGCGACTGCCTCCCCGGCCGGCGCGTCCGGCCACCTGGGTGAGCAGGGACATGGCCCGCTCCGACGCGCGGAAATCCGGCAGCGACAGCGCGATGTCGGCCAGCACGATGCCCACCAGCTTCACGGCGGGCCAATCGTGGCCCTTGGCAATCATCTGGGTGCCAATGACGACGTCGACCTCACCCCGCTGGATGCGGCCGATGGTGGCGGCGACGTCGTCGTGGGTGGTGGTGGCGTCCTTGTCGAGGCGGGCGACGCGGGCAGCGGGGAAGCGGGCCCGCACCTCGGCCTCGACGCGCTCGGTGCCCGTGCCCAACTGCACCAAGCCGTCTTGGCCACAGCCCGGGCACGGCGGCGGCTCGCCGGGCACAGCCCCTGCGAAGGTCTCGCCGTAGCCGCATTGGTGGCAGCGCAGATGGGGGCGTTTGTCGTCGTGACGATGCAGCGTCAGCGGCACGGCACATTGGGGACACATGCGCATCACGCCGCAGGCATCGCAGATGATGGTCGACGACCAGCCCCGCCGATTCAGAAACAGCAGCACCTGTTCGCCGTCGGCCAGCGTGCGGGCCATGGCCTCCACCAGCGGACTCGTCAAAACGACGCCACCGTGGTCGTCGGCGACGGCGCGGTCCTTCTTGCGGGCGACGCCCAGCTCCTTGCGGACCCGCAAGTCGACGACGTCGATGGTGGGCAGGCTGCCGCCGCCGCCGACCCGCTCGGGCAGGCTCAAGCGCACCAGCTTGCCGGTGACGGCGTTGTACCGGCTCTCCAGCGACGGCGTCGCCGACCCCAACACGCACACCGCTCCCTCGTGTTGGGCCCGCCACAGCGCGACGTCTTTGGCGTGATAGCGAGGCGATACATCGTCCTGCTTGAGGCTCGGCTCATGCTCCTCGTCGACGATGATCAAGCCCAGCGGCGTCGTCGGCGACGTCGGCGCAAACACCGCGCTGCGGGCGCCCACGACGATGCGGGCTCGTCCCTCGCGCAACAGCTGCAGTCCATCGCGGCGGTCGGCGTCGCTTAATCCCGAATGCAGCACGACGACGGGCTCGGTGACGGCGCCCTCGACGCGGGCCACCAGCTGCGGCGTCAGCGCAATCTCGGGCACGATCAACAGCACCGCCCGGCCTTCGCTCAGGGTGGCCTTTAAGGCCCGTAAATAGACCTCGGTCTTGCCCGAGCCCGTCACGCCCTCGAGGAGAAACGCCGTCGACGTCTTGGCCTGCAACGCCGTGATGATGGCGCCGGTGGCCACCTGCTGGGCGTCGTTGAGGTGTTCGGCGGCGCCCTTGCCCTTCAGGTGCTGCTGGCGCAAGGGATCACGGGTGACGGCGTCGATGGTGAGGCGCTGCAAGCTCTCGAGCTTCTTGGCCTTCTCTCGCGCCCTCCCCAGCGCGATGTCGGCCTCCTGCATCGTCGGCGGCCGCTCGTGCTCGACGACGAAGGCCCGCACCCAGGCGTCGAGGGCGGCGATGGCGCCCGCGGCTTTGGGGATGGCCTGACCGCCGGGCAGGGGCACCAGGTGTTCCACGCGTTTCACGGCCGTCACGGGCCGCTGGGCCGTGAGCTCCTCGAGGAGCCCCGCCTCCAGGAACTTTCGCACCCGCGGCGTCGTGCCCCCCAGCCGCTTCAAGCGCGTCGCCTCGACGACGACGTTGGTCTCGATGCTCTGCAGCAGGGCGACTTCAGCGGGGCTCAGGCCCTCGCTCTTGAAAAACACCTTCGAGCGCTCGCCCTTGTCGGTCAGCCGAAACCGACGTCGTGGCGCCACCAACGTATCGGGTGGCAGCACCAGCCGCAGCGCGTCTTGCAGAGGCGCCTCGTAGTAGCGGGCCACAAAGCGGGCCAGCGCCAACTGCCGCTCGTCGACGACGGGCTCGCTGTCGAGGACCTCGCTCAGCAACAGCGGCGTGATGCCTTCCTTGGCGGTCTCGACGGTGCCGATCACGAGGCCGGTCACCCGCCGCCCCGCCAGGGTCACGACGACGCGGCACCCCGTCAGCGTCGGCCGATGGGCGGCAATGGCCGCCGGCACCGCATAGGTGAGCACCGACGGCGCTTTGGCAACGAGCACGGAGACGTCGACGAGCACCAGGCTGACTTACGCTGCGCCGACGACGAGGGCCAGTCCATCCTTCGCTCCGTCACCGGCTCGTGACCGGCTCGTCACGATCCCGCCTTCGGTGCTGATCACCCATGGTGGAGCATTGCGCCCAAGTGGGTTTCAGGCCTACCCAACTTTCCTTCGGGGGAGTCCATGCGCAGCATTGGTGTGATCACGTTCTTTTCTTTGCTCGCTTCCTGCACCGAGTGCGGGACGCCTGTGCCAGCCAGCCAGCCAGCGAAGGTGAAGGTGAAGGCGAGGGCGAGGGTGATGGCGAGGGCGAACCGCCGCCACCCAGGTTGTGCTTGGACCCGGCGCTCCACAACAGTGGCGACGGCGTCTGCGTGGCCCTGGGCGAATGCAGTCTCGACTTTCACCTGCAGACCAACGGCAGCTGCAACCCGTGGCGCCCATCGGCGTTTGCGCTGCCAAACGGGACTGCGCTGGTTTCGCTGGCGGCTGTCCACGAACACTGCGTGTGGCTTTCGACCTTCGCGGGTCCGCCCATCTGGATCGGCCAGGAGGCTGACAACGACATCGTCATTGCCCATGTTGATCTGTTCCCCGGCATCTTTGGTTTCGCGGTCGTCTATCGCGAAGGCCGACTCTATTTGGTCGGGGGTGCGACGGGCTTTGATTTCGAGGTGCAGGCAACCATCACGTCATTTGCGACCGATGCGGTCTGCGCCCTGAGTGACCCACGCATCGAAGCCACGCTGCAGGTTCCGCGGGTGTTCGCCACGGTCTTTTTCGACGATGACGAACTGGTGGTGGTGAGCGGTAACGCTGTCGAGTTGACGACCTCGGTCGAGCGTTTTCGCGTCACGGGAGATGGGGTCCTGGCAGGGCCGTCAATCACGGGCGCCATCCAGTTCTCCACGTTGCACGCTCCGGCCATCGACGCGCCCATGGCCTCCTGGTTTGGCCAGTTGACGCCAATGGCAACGACCGACGACCTCGGCACCAACGCCCGCGGCGACGTCACCAAAGGTCCGAGTCTCTCGCTCACCGGCAAGACAGGCGTCGACACGAAGGCGATGTGGATTTCTGACTGGGGCACGCCGCGCTCGATCGACCACCTCTCCGCTGTCGTCACCGAACACGTCGACGCCGCCGACCTCGGCCGCAGCGGCGGCTGCCACATCTGCCGCCACACCGTCGCGACGCTCCTGCTCGACGGTGGCGTCGACATCCGCCACATCCAGGGGATGCTCGGCCACGAGAACCTGCAGACGACGGCCGGCCACACCCACGTCGCCATGGAGAAACTTGTCGAGGTTTACGAACGCGCGCGCCGCCGTCCTGGCGTGGGTCGAC
This sequence comes from uncultured Myxococcales bacterium, assembly GCA_903952805.1. GTDB lineage: Bacteria > Myxococcota > UBA727 > UBA727 > VGSZ01 > VGSZ01. Next base: position 20,490 of record CAJBHN010000261.1, read on the forward strand.
GGGCGAAGAACGCTCCGCGGGGTGTCTCGGGGCGAGGTCCGGCGGGCCTCCTGCGAACACCAGGGCGGCGCTCGTTGGCGGCGGCCACCGGCGGCGGCCGCCGCGGCGGCCGCGAACGTCCGTCGTGTTTTGACGGTCACCGGCGAGCGGCGGTCAGGAGTGCTTCGATGGTGAGGCCCGGGAGCGCGAGGGCAGAGCCCTCGCATCGTGTACCCGGATGCCACGTCTCGCCGCCTGCAATGGCCCCTGATGGGGCAAACCCTGGCCCAGGCGGTTGGAGGGGAGCGTTTCGACGGAGCCGGCCGAAGAAGCGCGCCAAGCGCGCCGGCCGGCTCCGACGAAGTGGTCACTTGCTCATCGCGAGAGGCGGTGCGCCCAGTAGTCGGGCTGACGACGACCGTGAGCGACGGCGAAGATGACAACCGTGTCGTCCTGAAAGCAGTAGAGGAGACGGTAGGGAAAGCGGTGCATCTGCGCGACCTTGACGCCTGCAGCCTCGTAGCCAAGCAGCGCTCGATGAACGAGCTTGTCGGCAAGATGAGTGGCAGAGGCGTCGACGGCATTCATGAATTCGTCGCCGAGGCCGTCGCGTTGTTCGTTGTACCAAAGGACCGCGTCGATGGCGTCGTCATCGGCTTCGGGATGAAATTTGAGATTCATCGCGCGGCGAGCTTCGAGCGGACGCGAGCGAAGAACTGGTCTTTCGACAGCAACTCCGCAGAACCATCGCGAATCGAGGCAAGTCGACGAGTGATGATGGCTCCCAGTTCGGGACCAACGTCGTTGTCCTCAGGCTGAACCGTCGCCCCGAGCGCCTCGCCCGCATTGATGAGTGCTTGTGCAACGCGCAAGCGCTCTTCGACCGGAAGCGCCGACGCCTGCTGCTGGATTTGCTGGATCATATCGACGGTGGTCATGCGGAAATCCTAGCAGGCTGAAGTGGAAATGGCTGGTGAGGGATCGCCCACCGCCCGCGAGCCCGTGATGTCGTGAGACGATGAGGGGAGCGCTTCGACGGAGTACCGCGATGTCGACGAGCACCAGCCAGGCTGACGCTGCTCCCGGGGGCGGGGCCAGTCGGTTTCCATGTGGCGTGACCCCCGCGGGCTTCACGGAGAAAAGCCTGGCTGCTGGTCACACCGGTGGCGTCGAAGCCGCCTACGTTTCCCCACAGTGTACGAGAGGCGGTCACTGGCTATGCTGCGGGGGTGCTGCGTGATTTGTCCCTCGTCCAGATTTTCCTTGCCGTCGCCGGCATCGGGTTTCTGATCGCCTTCCATGAACTTGGCCATTACGCGATGGCTCGTGTGCTTGGCATGCGCGTGCTGCGCTTCTCCGTGGGCTTTGGGCCCCGGCTGATGGGCTTCCGCAAGGACGACATCGAGTACCAGCTGGCGGTGCTGCCCTTTGGCGGCTTCGTGCAGATCGCTGGCATGTCGTCGATGGACGAGGCGGCCAAGGATGACCCCAAGAGCTATCTCAACGCGCCCCGCTGGAAGCGGTGGCTGGTCCTGGCCGCTGGTCCCGGCTTCAACTACGTCGCGGCGGTGTTCTTTTTCTTCGTGTTCTTCATGGGCTGGCCATCGCCGCTGGCGACGCCCACCCTGGAACTCGTCGACGTCCACGAGGGTCCCGCCCGCGAGGCCGGCCTGCAGCGCGGCGAATTCGTCAGCCACGTTGGCGGCGTTGTCGTCGACGGCGACGGCAGCTTTCGCCAGATGATCACCGCCAGTGCCGGGGCGCCGCTGGTGCTGACGGTCATCAACACCAGCAGCGGGGCACCGAAAAGCCGTGACGTCACCGTCGTGGCCCGCGCCGTCGACGGCGGCTTCAAGCTCGGCGTGTCTCCCGCCATGCGGTGGCCCAGCGCTGGCGTCGGCGCGACCATGCTGGCCTCGGTGGAAAATGCCTGGCTCGAAAGCGAGCGGACCTTGGGGGCCCTGGCGTCGCTGGTGAGGCGGGAGCCCGGCGTCGACATGGGCGGACCCGTCGCCATCGTCGCCGACATGAAGGACAAGATCGCCCTCGGGCTGCGGTACTACGTGCGCATCCTGGCGGTGTTGAGCGTGAGCCTGGGCCTGTTCAACTTGCTGCCCATTCCCGGGCTCGACGGCATCAAGATGGCGTGGCTCACCCTTGAGGGCGTGTTTCGGCGCAACATCAATCTCAAGATGCAAGAGGCCGTCAACGCGGTCGGCGTGCTGTTGCTGTTGTTGCTGATGGCGGGCCTGACGGTCAGAGACGGCATTCGCCTGTTGGATTGAGGCCGGTCGTCGTCGTCGTCGTCGTCGTCGTCGTCGTCACGACGCCAGCGATGATGGAACCAGGTGGGCGAAGCGGGCGGGGAAGTCGCTGATCAAGCCGTCGGCGCCGCGTTCGAGCAGCAGCTGCTGGCCCTGCTCGAGGTCATTGATGACCCAGTAGTCGACGGCGAAGCCGAGGTCGTGGGCTCTGTCGATGAACGAAGGCTTGTCGAGGCGCAGTCCGTTGGTCTGGGGCGGCACCTGCACCCGGCTGCCTCCCCTCTCGATGTAGGGGCGCAGGACACGGCGCGCGACGATGCCTGGCAACAAGCGCAGCGCGGCCACGGCGTTTCTTGGCAGGGCCACCCGACAGCGGCAGCCGCTGGCGATGACGGCGTTGATGACCTCGTCGTGGAAGCTGGCCAGTACGACGCGGTCGACGTCGCCGTGGGCCTCGATGACGGCGATGGCGGCCTCGCGCAGCGCAGCATCGCTGGTCTTGAGGTCGATGTTGATGGCGACGCCGGGGAAGGCGCGCAGCACATCCACCAGTCTGGGGGCCCGCAAGCCTCGACCGACAAACGGACGTTGGCCTCCTTCGACGAAGCCGTGGCCGAGGTCCCATTGGGCGATGGTGGCGAAGTCGAGGGACTCGATGGGGCGGGGGTCGTTGGCCATGCGGCCGCCGTCGTCGTCGTGAAACACGACCACCTCGCCATCCCGGCTGCGGTGCACGTCGAGTTCGAGGGCGTTGGCGCCGTCGGCGAGGGCCCGGGCAAACGCGGCCACCGTGTTTTCCGGCATGGTGCCGCGAGCGCCGCGGTGGCCAAAGAGCAGTGGGCGGGCAGGGCGCGTCATGGGCAGGCCGGGCTGGAGGGTGGCGTGGAACCAAGCTTGGAACCAAGCGTGGAACCAAGCGTGGAACCAAGCGTCGCACGCGACGGTGACGCCGGGGAACGGCGGGTTCGTTGTCGGTGGCTGCGAATGCCCGTGGCGTCCAGCAGCTGGCGCAGGGCGAGGGCGGGGTCGGCCGCGCCCAGGACCGCGCCCAGGACCGCGACGCCGACGGCGCCGTGGGCCAGGC
>CAJBHN010000262.1 GCA_903952805.1 uncultured Myxococcales bacterium
ACTACGACCTGTCCAAGGTGCTGTTCATTTGTACGGCGAATTCGTTGTCAGGGATCAGCGGGCCCCTGCAGGACCGACTCGAGATCATCCGCCTCTCTGGCTACACGGACCTCGAGAAACTGGCCATCGCCCGCCAATATCTCATCCCCAAACAACTGGAGGCCAACGGCCTGGCTCGCTTCGCCGATCTGGCTGATTCGCCGGCGCCAACGGTGTCGGGCACGGCGAGGCCTCAGGTCGGCGGCGCCCAGGTGTCGTTTGACGACGGTGCGATCAAGAAGATCATCAATGGCTACACGCGCGAAAGCGGCGTGCGCAACCTCGAGCGCGAGGTCGGTACCTGCGTTCGCAAGGCGGCCATCGAGTTGCTGAAGCGGGTCGGCGAGGGGGGCGCGACCTCGTCGTCGTCGTCGTCGTCCCTGTCCCCGTCCCCGTCATCGACTCCACCGACGCAGGCTGCGGCGATGGCCGCATCAACATCGTCAGCAAAGTCAGCAGCCAAGAAGGCAGTCAACAAGGCGGCCAAGAAGGCAGCCAAGGCCGAGCACCACGATGCCGACACCGATGAAGGTCCTCCCGTCGACGGCGGCGAGCATGCCGACGTCCTTGAGGCTTCCTTGCAGGCCGACGAAGGCAGCTTCATTGACGGCGAAGACCCCAAGAAGGCGGCTCTGCGTCATCGCCTGGAGGGACAGGAACTGCTGATCAATGCCCCCAAGGTACGGGCCTATCTCGGCACCGAATGCTTCCAGCGTCACGACAAAGACAGTGTTGACCAAATCGGGGTGACCAATGGCCTCGCCTGGACCAGCGTTGGCGGTGAAATGCTGATGACCGAGGTCAGCGTCACGCCGGGTCGTGGCAAACTCATCATCACTGGCAAACTCGGCGACGTCATGCAGGAGTCTGCGCAGGCCGCGATGAGTTATGTCCGGGCCCGCGCCAAACAGTTGGGGTTGAGCCAAGACTTCTACGAGCGCATCGACGTCCACATCCACGTCCCCGAGGGCGCGACGCCCAAGGACGGTCCCTCGGCTGGCATCACCATCGCCACGTCGCTGGTCAGTGCTGTGACACGCATTCCAGTGCGCCACGACGTCGCCATGACTGGTGAGATCACGCTGCGTGGCCGGGTGATGCCCATCGGGGGTCTGAAGGAAAAAGCCCTCGCCGCTCATCGTGCCGGCTGCAAGATCGTGATCATCCCTGGCGACAACAAGAAAGACATCCCCGACATCCCCGAGGCCGTGCGCAAGAAGCTGCGCTTTGTGCCGGTCGACACGGTCGATGAAGTCCTTCGGGTCGCCCTCGCTGTCGACGACCCCGAGGCCTTCTTCAAGCGTTTGTCCGAGCAGGTCGGCAGCGACGTCTTCGACGACAGCGCCTTCAAGAAGAAGCCTCGTGAGGGTGGCGCACGAGTCGAGGAAGAAGAAGCCAAGGTCCACTGACCGTTCGCCGCCATGCGGCGCCCAGTCGAATTCAGGCCCAGGCAATGGACTGCCGGTGCGGTGAGGGCGATGCGCCAGCACCGTGACGTGGTTGACGCCGATTGGGGTTCTTCGTGCAGCTTCGGCCTGAGGGGGGGCCGCGGCCGTCGACGAGTTCAGAACATCTTGGGGCGCATCGTGCGGATGGCGACCTTGTCGTCGTCCTTGCCGTCTTTCTTCTTTTTCTGCGGGCCTTTTTGGATGACGGACTCCAACAGGCCGGTGACCTTTGAGAAATTGTTCATGTACACGATCGACCCTGGCTCCAGTTCGATGGCCCGCTTGAGATGGAACAGGGCCTCGTCGTGACGCTTGAGGCGGATTGACAGCACAACCCCCAGCCGGTTGTGCAGGGCTGCTGCCCGCGGGTTGATGGCGATGGCCTGCTGCAACAGCTTCGCAGCCTTGTCGTATTCGCCCTTGCCTTCGGCCTCGCTGGCCTGTTCGAACAAGACCAACTCCTGGGGCCTTGGCCCCCTGGGCTTGGCCTTGTCCTTATTGAGAGCCTCAAAGAGCTGCCCATAGGCCGGGACCGTGGAATCGAAGTTCATGGCCAATTTGGCGTTCATCAACGCCGACGACAGCCTTCCCTCGATCTGATCTTTGAGCGCCTGCTCGTAGATGCGTTCGGCCTTCTTGCGCAACTCGAACGGGACTTGCGATGCCGCCGACACCCGCGCAGGCGGCGCCAACGGCTTCTTGGCCGCGGGCGGACCGAGGGCATCAGGGGTCACCAGGGCCTGGCCGGGCAGCGCGATCTGCGGCGGCGCGGGCGTCGCCGCCGTCGCCGGCGTGGGCGCAGTCACCGACGGCGTCGTCGGCGTCGGCAGCGGCACACCCATGCCTGGCAACGCCACCTGGGGCTTTGTCACTGGCGCGGGAGGCAGCGACGCAGGCTTCCGCTCAGGTGACAACGCCGGCATCAGTGCTTCTGACGGCAACGTCAGTGGCCGGGGTCGCTCGATGTGCTGGGTAGCGGGGGCGTCGAATTCGAATACGACTGCCGGAGCCGGCAGGCGAGCCAAGGCCTGGGGAGGCGCGGTGACCTCGTCATGGATGCGCCGCGGCGGGCCGAGGCTGTCGAAGTCGGGCTCATCTTCGACAAGGGCGTCGTGGGCGCTGGGCAATGCTTCGGCGCTGACGAAGGACACGTAGTCATCTTCGACTTCGTCTTCGTCTTCGTCTTCGTCGCCGTCGCCCTGGACCGGCGACCCTTCGTCGAGGCCACCGTGGTCAGCCACGATGCTGTCGCCCAGGCCCGTTGGATCACGCAAGGCAGCAAAACCGCTGGTGGGTCCGTCGTCGAAGGCATTGGCGCCGAGGTCGGGCCCTTCGGGTTCCTCGGGCTCCTTGGGGATCTTGGTGGTGTATGCCTCATTGGCGGCGTGGGGGCTGCTGTTGGCGAAGACCGAAGATTGGTTGGTGCCGTGTTCCCACGCCGGAGGATCCTGGGGCGATGCGTCTCTTGCGTCGTTGGGGGAGCGAGCCTCCGCGCTGCCATCGCCTTGCCCCTCGGACTGCGGCAGATCGGCCTGCAACGAAGCAAAGCGCGTACGAGGCAGGTGAACCGGCGGCGATGTGAGGGTCGCTTGCGCGACGGCCCTGGTGACGAGTTGTTGGCGATGCTCGGTGTCGTGATGGCCTGCGTCTTCGGGGACGAGTCCACGTCGTGACGACGACGATCGGGACCGGTCCTGCCGCTGCTGCCGACCCATGGCCTCGATTTGCTCCATGCTGGCCACAACGGTGCGCTCGGGTTCGGGAGCGCGCGAAGGGCGCACCTCGACCTCGGACAGGAGCGAGCTCTGCGCGGAAGCGCCCGTCGGCCTGGGCTTCTTCCATCCTCGCAACCGGATGAAGCTCTTGTCGGCCAACATCGCGATCGCGGTCTTGAACTCCGTCTCCTCCATCGCCGATTTTTTGTGGATGCGACCAATGCTGCGTTGGCCGTTGATGAAGCCGAGCACATGTCGCTCAAACGGCGTCATCCGAATGCTGGCGCCGGCAACGCCAGCGTCGACCTCCGGGATGGCGTCGGGCTCCATCAGTTGGGCCACCGCGCCGCCAAAATAGAAGCGGGCCTGGGTGATTTCGCGCTGGCTCACGCCGGCGTCGCGAGAGCCGAACGAACTGACTTCGGCATCGGCGTGGGCGCCCTCGGCGAAGTTGCCGAGAATCATGGCGTCTTCGCCGAAGTCGAGGACCGGCTTGCGCTTCTTGTGGCTGTCGTCTGCTTTGACGGGTCGACGGTCCCGTTCGTCGTCGGTGATGTCGTCACCGAGGAACGATGCGTCCAAGATATAGTCACAGCCAGGGCAAATGAACGCCCCGCTTCCAACCACTCGACCGCATTTGGGACACTCCACCGTCATCTCTCGCTCTCGTGCCTGAAGCTACAGTACCGGGCCACGGGTTCGCATCCTTCGTCCTGTGCCATCACCTCCTCGACTTGAGCAGTGGCGGAAAGGGGGCTAACGGTCGTCATCTTTCCGTCGGAGCCACCATGCGCCGCTCATTCTCCCTCTCGTTGTTGGCCGTGACGCTCGGCGTTACCCAAGCCTCTGCAGCCCTTGCCCAGGATTCGGCGTCAGAGGCCGTGCCGACGGCGGCGCCACTGATTCAGACGCCGCCAGACGCCGGGGCGCCGTCTCCCGCGACGACGACGGGAGCCGATGCCGCCACCAAGGATGTGGCTGTGCCGCCTCCCGCGTCGCCGGCGACGCCAGCACCCACGACGAGCCAGCCCGCGCGCGCTCCCACCGCGGGGCCTCAACTGGAAGGCCCACGCGACGGTCGCCCCGATTGCCGCGTCGGCGCCGCCGCCTGCATCGCCAACGACAACTTCGCCCTGTGGCCCAGGCTGCGCCTGCGCAATGGCTTCGAGTTTGTTCAGGCCGACAGCCAGATCTTGACGGTCGGTCAGAACGACGGGTTCTATCTTGATCAAAACCGCGTCGGCCTCGACGGCGCGTTCAAGGACGACCTGCGTTTTCGCTTGATGATTGACGTCGTCAGCCTGCTGCCTGGCTCTGCGCCCAACGATCCGGTGCAGCCGTTTTCAGCAGCCGTGCGAGACGCCTGGGTCGCGTGGATGCCGTCGGATTGGTTCTTTGTTTCGGCTGGTCAACAGTTCATGCCGGCGGACCTTGAGGGCACCACGACGATCGCCGCGCTGCCCTTCACCCGGCGCTCGGTGGCCACCTC
>CAJBHN010000263.1 GCA_903952805.1 uncultured Myxococcales bacterium
CGGCGGTGGCGCAGGCCCTGGAGTTCTCGGCACCCGGGCAGCGCTCGATGGTGCCGTCATTGAGCTCGGTGATGGTCTTGGTGGGACGTCCGCTCGAGACGACGTCGCTGCCTGCGCGGGGCTGGATCTCAAAGCCGGTGCCGCCAAAGATGTCAAAGCGCACCGGGCCGGTGATGCTGGTGAAGGTCTCGCCGACGAGGGCCGGGTAGCTGAAAATGGCGTTGGCGATTTTGAGACCGCCGGTGAGCGTGAAGCCGAATCTGTCGGTGGCGGCGACGTCGCCACCCTCGATGCGCACGAGCACGCCTTCATAGTCTTCGCCATTGGCGCCGTTGAGGTCGGCGGCGGTGACGGGCAGCGGGGCGAGGGGCGTGTTGCTGCCGTCGATGGTGATCGCACTGGCGTTGACGCGGGTCTCGGTGCCGCCTGTGTCCGCCTGCGTGAATTCGCTGACCTGGCCCGTGATGGTCAAGACGTCGCCCACGGCGATGGTGGTGGGGAGGTTGGCTGCGGTGAGCCAGGTCACCACGACGCCGCCGCGCTTCGCCATGGGCGAGTTGGCCACGTAGACGCTGAAGCGGCCCGGCACGCCGGCGTCAAACGACGAGCCAAAGACCTGGCTGGTGGCGACGACGCCGGGCAAGGTCACGAGGGCGCCGACGTCAACCGCGTTGGCGCTGGCGCTGTCTTGGACGTCGCACACGGAGTTGCCGCCGGTCACGACGGGGCAGTTGCCGTCGCCGGGGTTTTCGCCTTCGCCTTCGCCTTCGCCTTCGCCCTCGCCCTCACCGGTCTCATCGGAGCCAGGAGGCGTCGGGCACGCCATCACCAAGGACAGCCCGAGGGCCGCAGACATCGTCGCAAGCAGAGAGGGGCGGAGCATGCTGAACCTCGTACAGGAGATGTGGGAGGTGTCGCACACGGTGTGTGCTTTGCAACCGGTCCGACGACGTGATCCGTGTCTCCCGCGGCCATCCCGCCGCCGCTCAGGGCAGCAGATCGCGGCAGGTACGGCCATCTTGCGGCGCGCAATTCTGACCGATGAAGCAGCCGCCATCGATGCAGGAGATGACCGCGTCGCACTCGGCGTCCTCGAAGCAATCGCGCCCCGACAACTCGCAGTCGCCCAGGCCGGTGACGGCGTCGATGCTGACGCAGCGGTCCCGCGGGCAGTCGCTGTCTCTCGTACACGAGCAGTAGCCAAAGGTGTCACCCTCGCCGAAGCGACACTCCTGGCGCACGCATTCGTCGCCGTCACCGCAATCGCCATCGGCGCTGCAGGCCTGCAGTTGGTTCACACGGCAGTTGCCGACGTTGCCACGCGGGCAGTCGCCGCCGGGGAAGCCGACGGGGCAGTCCTCGTCGCTGGCGCAGGTGCCGCCGTTTTGGGAGCAGCGACCGTTGGTCTGGCCGGCTTCGATGACGCAGATTTCGCCGATGCAAAATGGTGCCGCCGGCGGAATGATGATGACGTCGCTGCAGGAATAGCCAAAGGGACAGGCCTGGCCGTCGACGCAGCCCACGCCGCAGAACTCGCCGCCGTTGACGCTGTCGGTCAGACAGAAGTTGCCGCGGGTGCCGCAGTCGTCGGACTGCACGCCTCCTGAGCATCCCAGGCAGTAGGGACCGCGGGCGTCGTTGACGCAGGCGCCGTCGGAGTTGCAGACCTGACCAAAGCCACACAGGTTGTCGCCCGAGCAGACGCCGGCCGCGCACAGGCCCAGCGGCTGGCCCAGCCCGCGCACGCAGGCCTGACCAAGAATGCAATCTCCCTCGTCACGACAGCCGGGGACACACTTTTTGGCCAGCGAATCGCACACGTTGTTGAAGCCGCATTGGCTGTCGAGCACGCAGCAACTCTCGCCGTCGGCGGGGCCGCACTCATCGACGGCCAGGCATTGGCTGGCGACGACGTCGCAGAACAAGCCATTGCCGCATTCGTCGTTGCTGTTGCAGCCGCTGTCGGCCTGACACCCGCCCAGGCTGTTGCAGACTTCATTGTTGCTGCAACCGCGATCGTCGGTGCACTGGCAGGTGCCATTGGTGACGCTGCAGATGTTGAAGCCGAGGCCGCGGGGGTCGCAGTCGGCGTTGGCCGTACACTGCAGCTTCACCTGACCACCACAGGTGCTCCCTGCGAGGGTCAACGCCGTCATCAGACCCATCGCGAGGAGCAGAAGGCGAACAGGCATCAGCGCAGATCCTCACACAGCAAGCCGTCGGCGGGACCACAGGTGGTGCCGATGACGCAGGCGCCATTGGGGCCTGGATTGACGCACTCCATATCGGGGAAATCGAAGCTGACCGGGCAGTCCTCCGTCGACGCACAGGAGCAGAAACCCACCGAACCGAGCTCCCCACCACCGCGGCATGACCGGTTGGTTCCGCACGTGTTCGAGCCGAG
>CAJBHN010000264.1 GCA_903952805.1 uncultured Myxococcales bacterium
CCGCCGGCGTGCTGTCTGACAAGATGTAGTGGATTTCGGGGGCCGCCAGGCGCCAGTTGACGGGCAGAAACAGCGCGCCCAGCCGGGCACAGGCAAACATCAGCTCCAGGTGCTCAACCCGATTCTTGCTGACGATGGCGACCCGAGCCCCCTGCTTGACACCAAGCTCGACCAGCGCCGCCGCCGTGGCCGCCACCCGCTGTCGCAGTTCGGCGTAGCTGATGCGTTGGCGGACCTGACCCTTGTCGTCGACGTCGACGATGGCTTCGCGGTCGGCAAAAAGTTGGGCCAGGCGTTCAGTCCAGTCACCGGGATACATCAGACCCTCCTGTGGCGTCGGAATCAGTCGTTGTGGATGTCGACGCTGCTGCGCGTGTGAAGGCGTCGCGGGCGAAGTCCGACACCAGGCGCCAGGTCGTGTCGGGGTCTTCCAGGTGGGGCGTGTGGCCCACGCCGCGCAGGATATGCAGGCGAGCCCCGCACGCGCGCTCCAACAGTCGACCCGACGACAAGGGAACCACGACGTCGCCCTCGCCAAAGATGACCTGCATGGGGACCCCCTGCAGTTGGTGGATGCTGCCGCCGAGGAAGCTGCCAAAGACGTCGCTGACGATGCTGGAGAAGGGGACCGCGAAGCGCTCCTTCATGGCCCGGCTCGCGCGGTGCCAGCAAAGCTTGCGCGTGGCCAACGCCTCCGACGTCGCCGATGGCCGCACGAAAATGCGCCGGGAGTTGCGGACGATCTCGTCGTCCTTGCGGCCCATGATGCCGTCGACGCTGTAGTAGGCGCGCAACACGGTCTGGGTCGCTGTGGGCACCTCCACCAGCCCGCCGGGGGCAAGCAAGCTCAAGCCGGCGAACACGCCCGGATGCTGCATGGCCGCCAGCAGCGCCACATGGCCGCCCAATGATGACGCGCACACGACCGGCGGTCTTTCACAAGCCCGGGCGGCAACCACCACGGCGTTGACCATCATCGTCATCGTCACCGGCGTCGGCGGCGACGTCAGCAGCGCCGGACCAAAACCCGGCAGGTCCAGCACCCGCGCCGACAAGCCAGAGATGCTGCCGTCGGTGGCTGGAGCGTGGCGCGCCACCATGGGCCCGAAGTCCCAGCCGTCGTGGCCGAGGCCGTGGACATACAGCACCGTCTCGGGCGCTGTCCCCGTCAGCAGCGGCGGTCTGCCATCCGCCAACACCGCCGCCAGCAGCGCGTCATCGACGGCGGCGGGGACGTCTTCGGGGCGGCGCGGCAGCTCCATCTCGACCTCGGTACAGGCGGTGCTCGGCTGGCAAGCCGCAGTTTCCGGTCGTATTGCAAACGCACATGTCCGGCGGTCATGGATGTGCCGCCGCACAAGGAAGCTGTCAAGGCTATTTGTGCATCTGCACAAACCATGGCAGGCGAATACGGCCAATAGATTGAATTAATGAGTGAATTCAGATTCATGGCGGCGCAGGCCGTCCGTCGCCACCCGCTTGACCCGATTGTGCACCTGCGTCATCAATGAGCCATGAAGCAGGATATCGCCGACCCCAAGCGCAAGACCCAGCCGACCGTCGGACCGGGACCCGGGGCCGGCAGCGTCGAGGGGCCCGTCGAGGGCACCGTCGTGCTCAAGAAGTACGGGAATCGCCGCCTCTACGACACCTCCAGCTCCCGCTACGTCACCATCGGCGAGGTCGAGGCCATGGTGCAGGGCGGCACCGACATCCAGGTGAAGGACGCCAAAACGGGCGACGACATCACCAAGGAGATTCTGGTGCAGTTGCTCCTCGAGCGCGACAGCGCCCGGGCCTCGCTGCCGACGGGCCTGCTCAAGCAGGCCGTCCGCCTGGCGAACTCGCCCCTGAAAGAGGGCCTCGTCAAGGCCATGCAAGAGGGCCTCGACACCTTCATGCACAGCCAGCGCGCGGTCGTCGACGCCCAGCGGGTCCTGACGTCGCAGCTCAGCCAGCTGGGTCCGTGGCTTCAACCCACCAGCACGCCCGCTGCGCTGTGGAACCCATTCGCGCCGCCGGCACCGCCCCCCATGGGCAGTACTGCCCCTCCCACGCCGATGGCGACGGTGGCGCCGGTCCCCAACAGCGGCGCCGACGTGGACATATTGCGGGCGGAGCTGTCGCAGACCCAGGCGCTGGTGCGCCAACTGCTCGAGCGCGAGTTGGCTCGCGATCAGGCACCGGGGCTGCAGGTGTCGTCGGCAGCGGTGATGAAGAAGGCCGCCGTGAAGGCGCGCCCGAAGACCGCGGCGAAGACCGCGGCGAAAACCGCGGCGAAGACCGCCACCACCGCGGCCAAGAAGGCCCCGGCCCGCACACGATGACCAGGCGTCCACCCGGGTCTTGATCTCCCAAGGTGGGCAGCGCGATCGGGGCTTGGCTGCGACGAACCAGGTGATGGGGGCAAAATGGCCATCGGCCATTTGCACCCCAGGCTGCTAGACATGGCCCATGTCGTTGCGAGCCCTGCTGGCGGTTGGAATTGTCGGGTTCTCACTGGCGTCGTCATCGACGCTGGCCCAACTGGAACCCCAACAACGAATCGTCGACGCGCCGCCGCCACCTTTGCCGGCGCCAAAGCTTGCGTCTCCACCCGAGCTCGTCGCCAGCGACGACCCGGTCTACCCCGACGACGCCCGCCTCGCCGGCCGTGCTGGTGACGTCATCTTGCGCATCGTCATCGACGACGAAGGTCGGGTGGGCCGCGTCGACGTCGTTGAAAAACCTGGTGACGACGCCATCGCCACCTCGTTGGCCTTTGCCGCCATGGGGGCTGCGACCAACTTCGAGTTCGTGCCGGCGACCTTCTGCGTGTCGTCCTACGGCGCCGATGGCTACAGCATCGTCGAGGAGTGCGGCCAGAGTCGTGCCGTCGCCATTGACTACAAGAGCACCTTCGCCTTGCAAGAAGTCGTCGAGGAAGTCGCCATCGAAGACGCCGCCGTCACCCAACGCGA
>CAJBHN010000265.1 GCA_903952805.1 uncultured Myxococcales bacterium
GGTTCCCCTGTGGGCGAGGGGCAAGGTACATCCCAGAGCTCTTTGAGCGAGCCCACTCAGTGGGCGAAGAACAAAGAGCTCTCGGGCTCAGACGAGGTCGTGGTCCCGAGATCTCTTTGATCTTCGCCCACCGACTGCGTTTCCTGGAGACCGGCAACGTCACCGAGCTGGACGCCGACGTCATCAACGCCTTCGCGGGGCGAACACCGCGCCTTGTTGCAGGCGTTGCGTGCGGCCCTGCCGACGGCGCACCTCGTGATTGCCAACAGCTATCGCCCCGATCTGCCGCTGCCCCCCGAAGTCCTCGAAGCCCTCGACGACGTCAACAAGCACATCGCGCGCCACGTCGCCGAGGTCGGCGGCGCCGTCGCCGACGTCCACGCCGACGTCCACGCCGCCCTCGCTGGGAGCGAAGCCCACGCGCTCACCCAGCCGATCGAGCCAAACCTCCCGGGCGCGGCCCTCATCGCCAACGCCTTCGCCGAGGCCGCTGTCAGCCTCGGCGTCTCGATGACACCGCCGGCGTCAACGTCGTGAGCGCCGGCCCACGACGAGCCCCCGGCTACCGCTCGTGGCGGGCAAGCCAGGTGGCGGCATAGCCGCAGATGGGGGTGATGCGCAGGCGCCGGGCGTCGGCCTCGGCGACGATGGCGGCCATCAAGCGTCCCGCCGTGCCCCGGCCCCGCAGTTCGGGGGGCGAAAAGACATAGTCGATGATGAGCTGCCCATCGTGCTGGCGATAGGTGGCCCAGGCCAGGTGGCCGTCTTCGCTGAGCTCGAATCGCCCCTGGGCGGTGTTGTCGACCATGGTCATCACGAGCCATCGTGGCGCCTGCACCCCGGCGGAGCAAGCGCCCGGGTGGACGCCCGTGGACGCACGTGGACGCACGTGGACGCACGTGGACGCACGTGGACGCACGTGGACGCACTTGGACGCACGTGGACGCACCTTGCCCCACGTCGCCAGAGCAGGGGGCCATTCACACCGCCACGCCCGGCTTGTGGCAGCAGGGTGAAAGCACCACAGCTTCGCTATGGTGGCCCGGTGAAAGTCCTGCTGGTCGACGACGATCCCGAAGCCATCTCCCTCCTTGAGCGCCTGGGCCGCGATGGGGGCGTGTTGACGCCCGTCGTGGTTGGCGGCGGCCACGAGGCCCTGGATCGCCTGGCGGCGGGGGACATCGCCGTCGTCGTGACGGCGGTGCAGCTCTTCGACATGGAGGGGAGTGTCCTGCTGGATCGAATCAGACAGCACCACCCCGACACGCCGGTGGTGATGATGACGTCGTCGCCGTCGGTGGAAGCCGCCGTGGCGTTCTTGAAACAGGGGGCCGACGACTACGTCATCAAGCCCATCAAGCCCGGCGAGCCCAATCCCATCGAGCAGGAGGTCTTTGCCCATCGGGTGCGGCTCTTGTTCGACAAGGTGCGCTTGCAGCGAGAGGTGCGTCAGCTCAAGCGGGGCCTGGCCAGCGAGGGCACTCCCATCATCGGCAACACCGCCCTCATCCAGAACCTGTTGCGGCGCTTGCCGATGACGGCCCAGACCGACGCCACGGTGCTGTTGATGGGAGAGAGCGGCACGGGCAAAGAGGTGTTTGCCCGTCGCATCCACGAGCTGTCCAAGCGCAGCCAGCGACGCTTTGTCGCCGTCAACTGCGGGGCGTTGAGCGACACGCTGTTGGAGAGCGAGTTGTTTGGCTACAAGCGCGGCGCCTTCACCGACGCGGCCAGAGACACGCCCGGCCTCGTGGTCGAAGCCGACGGCGGCACCTTGTTTCTCGACGAGATCGCGGAGGTCAGCCCGGCGGTGCAGGTCAAGCTGCTGCGGTTTTTGCAGCACAAGGAATACAAGCCGCTGGGTTCGCCGCGCACCGAGAAGGCCGACATTCGCATTGTGGCGGCGACCAATCGCGAGCTCAAGCAGATGGTGCAGCAGGGCGTGTTTCGCGAGGACCTCTACTACCGCCTCAACATCATCCCCATCACCATCCCGCCGTTGCGGGATCGCAAGGCCGACATCCCGTTGTTGGCGTCGTTTTTTCTCAGCGTTTTTCGTCGCCAATACGAGCGGAAGGCGACGGGATTTTCTGCCGAGGCCTTCGCGCGGCTCATGGCCCACGATTGGCCGGGCAATGTGCGCGAGTTGGAAAACCGCGTGCAGCAGTTGGTGGTGTTGAGCAACGACGAGGTGGTGCGCGACCTTGATGTCGACGGCGGCGAACACCCCATCCCCATCCAGAGCGAGGGCAGCTTCCGGGACGAGAAGAAGCGCGTGGTCGCTGAGTTCGAGCGCGACTACGTGCGCCGCGCGTTGGAGCGTGCCGACGACAACGTCTCGGAAGCCGCTCGCATGGCTGGTTTGGATCGCAAGAGTTTCTGGAATCTGGCCCGTCGCAACGGCCTGCATGGTCAACCGCGGGGTCGAATCAGCGCTGCCGATCGTCTCGCTCGCCGTGGCCCCCCGCTCGACGTTGACCCCTCATGAGCGCCGACGATCGCGCTTCACTCTATCCGCACTGCATGGCCACCCTGGCCCAGCTGTTGACGACGACGACGGCGACGGCGGCGGCGACGGCGGCGGCGACGACGGCGACCTTCCGGGTTGGACCAGGCGTGCTGCGGGCGCCGGCCCCGCTGGCCCGCCGGGCCCCGGTCGCTGACGGCCATGACCCGGTCGCAGACGGCCGAGGCGACGACGACGGCGACGGCCGCAGCGACACCGGTGCCCTGCTGGGTGAGCTGACCGACATGATGCTGGTCGGGGCCGACGACGCCGACAGCGGCCGGCCCGAGATCCATTTGCAGTTCAAGAGTGACGTCGTGGGTGGCCTGCAGCTGCGGCTGGTGAAGAAGCCCGAGGGCTTGAGCGCCGTGTTCATCGTCAAGGACGCCGCCACCCGCCGCGCCGTCGTCGGCCACGTCGACGCCCTGGTGGCGCGCTTGCGCGAGCGGGGCTTCACCGTCGTCGAGGCCCGGCTCGAGGTCGGCTGACGGCGGCGCTCAGTCGTTGTCGCCGTGGTGGAAGCGGTGATGCACGATGGGGCGGCGTGGCACACGGTCCTCGTGAACGACGCTGACGACGTGGTCGGGGTCGGGGTCCGGCTCTCGCTCGCGCATGGTGACGAACTCTTCCGCCGCCGTCGGATGGATGCCGATGGTGGCGTCGAACTGCTGCTTGGTGGCGCCCATCTTCACGGCCACCGCGAAGCCCTGCACGATCTCGCCCGCCTCGGGACCCACCATGTGCACGCCGAGAATGCGCTGGCTGTCGCGGTCGACGACCAGCTTCATCAAGGTCTTTTCCAGCGGCACGCTGGCGACGTTGGCGGCGGCGTTGGCGGCGGCGTTGGCGGCGGCGTTGGCGGCGGCGTTGGCGGCGGCGTTGGCGGCGGCGACCATGGTCGACTTCATCGGCGTGAAGGTTGAGCGGTAGATGTCGATGGCGCCATGCTGCTCGCGAGCCTCTTGTTCCGACAGGCCCACGGTGCCGATGGGGGGCGTCGAGAACACCGCCGACGGCACGGCGTGGTAGTCGGCGCGGCCGGGGACGCCCGGGCGGCCATAGAGGTTGCGCGCGACGATCATGCCCTCGGCCAGCGCCACCGGCGTCAACTGCACGCGGTCGATGACGTCGCCCACCGCGTAGATGGTTTTGACGGCCGTGCGAAACTGCTCGTCGACGGGGATGGCGCCGTGCTCGTCGGTCGTGATCCCCACATGGCCCAGCCCAAGGCCCGACACATTGGGGGCCCGGCCAATGGCCGACAGTACGAAGTCGGCGTCGATGCGGTCTTCGTCATCGAGGTGGACGACGAAGCGGGCGGCGTTGGCGTCGTTGGCATTGTTGGCGACGACCTTGACGATGTCGGTATGAAAGCGCAGCTCGATGCCCCGCGCCCGCAGGCAGTCGGCCAGATGCAGGCGCACATCGCGATCAAAGCCGCGCAGAAACAGCGGACCACGGTAGACGAGGGTGACGTGGGCGCCGTAGCCGCGCAGGATGCTCGCCATCTCGACGCCGATATAGCCGCCTCCCTGCACCACCACCCGCCGGGGCAGGGCCGGGAGCGCGAAAATATCGTCAGAGACCGAGACATGCTCGGCGCCGACATACGTCGGCCGAATCGGGGTGCCACCGGTGGCGATCAAGATGGTCTGGGCCGTGACCCGCCGGGTGCTGCCGTCGTCGGCGGTGACCAGCACGGTGTGCTCGTCGTGCAGCATGCCCCGCCCGCGCAGAATCTCGACCCCGCGGGCCTCCAGCAGTCGCTGATAGACGCCGTTGAGCCGCGCGATCTCGCGATCTTTGGTCGCGATCAGACGAGCCCAATCAAGCACCGGCGGCGCCGGCAGGTCCCAGCCGTAGGCGCGGGCGTCGTCGACCTCGTCGAGGAAATGGGCGCCGTAGGACAGCAGCTTCTTGGGCACGCAGCCGACGTTGACGCAGGTGCCGCCCAGGAAGCGGGCCTCGCACACCCCCACGCGGGCCCCCAGGCTCGCCGCGATCCGGCTGGCACGGACGCCGCCGGAGCCGGCGCCAATGACGAAGAAGTCGAAGTCGTGGGCGTGATCGCGGCGGTCGGTGGTCTCGGTCATGGGGGCTCCGTGCTGCCGTTGCCGGTCTTGCTCAGGTCAGGGCGTCAGCGGCAGACGCGGTCGAGGCAGGCAAGACCGGTCTTGCAGGTGCCGGTGAAGAGCGACGTGGTCGAGACCACACAGCTCTCGCCCCTCTCCCCCAATGCGCAGGTGTTGTTGGCCACCAGCCGCCCCGACGCGCAGGCATTGGCGTTGGTGCCGGTGATCCCGTTGGTCGGGTCCACGCAGCGCCGACCCTCCACCAGGCATTGAAATGTGCCCGCGCAGTCGGCGGTGGCGCCGCAGACGCCGCCGGGGAGCGACTTCGCGCAGTTGCCAGCCACGAGGGCGCCGCTGGCACAGAATTCGACATCGGTGGCGGAGACGGTCGGCTCCGCCCGGCATCTGTCCAGGCTTGGGCTGTAGGTGTTGGCGCGGCATTGGCGGAACACGCCGGGAGCATTGAAGTTGGTGACCCCGCCCGGGATTGAAATTCCACCATTCACCAAGGTCCCGCAGCGGCTCACCGCCGCGCCGCAGCCTTGGGCGCATTGACCGGCGCTGGCGCACAGCGAGCCGGTGCCCCGGGGCCTGCACACGCCCATTTCCAGTTCTCCCGAGGCGCATTGGGTGGCGTCGTCGATGGCCGACCGGCTGCGGGGCTGCAGGCGCGTGCGCAGGCCGTTGAACTGGGCGCAGGAATATGTGGTGCCGTTGCTGCTGACCACGGTGCCGACCGGGCCACAGGAGAACTGGCGGATGTTTTCCAGGGAGACCGGGACGGGCCGCTGGGCGCACACCCAGCTCCATCCCAGCGGGGCCAGGCGGCTGCCGATGCCGGTGCTGCTGATCGCGGCGTCTTCGCATGCCACCGGCCGCCCTGGTTCCTCCAGGGGCGCCAGCGAACCCGGCGCCACGACCCGCACGCTGCTGTTGGTCGGGTCGGCGAATTTGGTTTGCTCGGCGCACTCGACGACGGGACGGGCATGGTCCGGGTCGTCGACGCGATCAAAGAGCAGGGTGGTGGTGGGGCAGGTCGGGGTGCCCGCTGCCAGGGCGCCAATCCAGCTGCCGGGCACCTTGATGCCCCCCGAGGGGCGGTTCTCGTCGGCCGTCGGCGCCGTCGGCGACTTCGGCGCTGCCACCCCCGCCAGGCAGGTGCTGCCGCCCGTTCCGGCCAGATCACAGGGGGCCGCACACACCTTCAGGTCGATCGTCCCGCCCGTGAAACCGTTGGGCGCTTGCAGATGCCACCGTCGTCGAAAGAGGCTCGTACCCTCCGCCGAATCAAACAGGGTTTCGCACACGCCGCCGTCGCAGTCAGCGTTGGCGGTACAGTGGGACATCGGGGCGCGGTTGTTCGCCGTGATGCACAGCCCGCCTTTGTCGTGGGGGGCCGCGGCGGCAAAGGTGACCCGGATTTCTGCGGTGGAACAGACCGACGCCGGAAATGGCAGCGTCGTCTCATCGACGCATTTGGTGGCGATGCCGTTTTGGTCGACGTCGATCACCGGGACCTGGCCGGGGACACATGCGGGCAGCACCAGGCAGGTGCCACTCTGGCACAGGCCCGAAGTGCAATCGTTGTCGGTGACACACGAGCCTTCGCTTTCGCCCTCGCCCGTCACGCACTGGTGGGTGCCGTCGCAGACCAGGCCGACGCCGCAGGAGCCGTCGCGGCAGCCGACGATGCACACCTGGTTTGGGACATCGCAGTACTCGTTGGGCTGGCAGACCGTGTCGCCGGCGCAGATAACTTCGCCTTCGCCTTCGCCTTCGCCTTCGCCCTCGCCCTCGCCTTCGCCCTCGCCCTCGCCTTCGCCCTCGCCTTCGCCTTCGCCTTCGCCTTCGCCCTCGCCTTCGCCTTCGCCTTCCCCTTCGCCTTCGCCTTCGCCTTCGCCTTCGCCGAGGTCGGTGGGCAAGCACAGGCCGTCGGCGGCGCAGGCGTAGCCGTCGCCGCAGTCGTCGTCGCTGATGCAGGCCTTGCCGAACGCGGTGGGGCAGGACGTCAGGCCGAGCAGGCCGCTGACGATGACGAGCAGCGCCAGTGGCGCGATGCGGATGTTCAGGCGGCTCATTGTGCGTCTCCCGTGGCCCAGATCATGCCACCAACGGCGGTAGCAGCGCCGACGGCGACGACGGCGGCTCCGATGCCGATCAGCGCCGGCGCGCTCCAGTTCTGGTAGGACTTCTTTTGGATGTCGGCGGCCCGATCCAGCGCAGCCTTTTCACCATCGCGAAATTTGGCCTCTTCGGCGGCAAGGCTCAACGCCGGGGCGATGCCCAGGGCGAGCAGCCCGCCGCCGGCGACGACGGCAGCGCCGCCGACCCCGACGGTGAGCCAGGGCAGCACGCCGGGGCCGCCGTCGACGAGCGCTGATGCGCCGCTGGTGCCGATGGCCGAGACCACCAGCTGTCCCAACGCCACGCGCAGCGTCGCTGGCAACTGGTCGAGGGAGGCGGCTTGCACGGCCCGCCGACCGATGTTGCTGGCCTTGGTCTGGTCGTAGAGGCTGAGGTTCAAGTTGATGAGGGAGCCGAGAAAGCCCGCGTCGCCAGCGAGGACAAACTGGGCGTTCAAAGCCCCGGCGACCTCAGCCAGGCACGAGGTGTCGGTGCTGCAGCCCAGCGACTGCTTTTGGGTCTCGAGGTCGATGATCGAGCGGAGGTCGGGACCCGCCAACACCTCAAGGCGTTCATCCTCCGATAACAGGGCCGCGATCAAGCCCGTCAGGTTTTCGGCGGTCTCCTTCGAGACGCCACCGGTGGGCCTGACGTCGAAGACAAGCATGCGCACGCGCTCCGCATGGGGCGGCGTCGACGTGGTGGGAGGCGGTGTCTGGCCCGCCTGGGCCAGCGCAACAAGAAGGGTCACAACGAGCATGGCGCACCATAGCAGGCCAGGTCGAAATCGCTTTCAGGTCGTTTGGTCGTGAGGCAGGGCGCCCAA
>CAJBHN010000266.1 GCA_903952805.1 uncultured Myxococcales bacterium
CGGCAGGGTACTCTTGAGCTCGTCGGTGAAGGTCTTGACCGCCGTGAGCAGATCGCGAACCCGCTGGGGTTCAGTCTGCAGCGCGTCCTCGAAAGAGCCGTCGAAGGTGGCGACGGCGTCGATGGCGGCGTCGATCGTACCCATCATGGTGGCGGCGGCGTCGGCATGGCCGCCACTTCGCAGCAAATCGTCGAAGCCGACGCCGTCTTGGCCGTCGTCACCCTCACCGAGCAGCAGCAGCCGGCCCGCCACCAGGTTCTGTTCGACGTGGCTCTTGGACAATCGTGAAAATGGGCTTTCGGTCAGCTCAGGGCAGACGTCGGCGGCGCAGTCGATGTGCAGTCCGGCGGGGACGGCCAGTTTCCGGTCCTTGGTCTTCAACTCCAGGAAGAACAGGGCCGCGTAGCTCTCATCGAGGGCCTGCTGGGCCGTCGAAAACAGCGAGCCCGGGGTTCCTGCGGTCCGCAGCTGCTCGGCGAAGCCTGCGGTCCACGACGTGGACAATGTGCGGACCCTGGCGGCGATGTCCTCAGCGAGCACGTGCGCGTAGACGGCGCGGCGACTGGTGATGTCTGCCGGGCTCAAGGCCGCCCAGGTGCCGGCGTCGTTGATGGCGGCGGCAGCGGGGCAGGCATTGTCGACGTCATCGCGAAACAGCAGATACTCAAGGGTGTGCGTGCCCAACACGTTCACCAGCCGGCCCGCTGCCCAGCCAGGTTCGCCAAACAGGTTCTGCACAACCTGTTGATCGGCACCGCACGGTGACACCAGCGGCCAGGAGTCGATGCCGTCGCGCAGGCCCAATCCACCCGTGAACGTCGAGAACGAGCCTGCCGGACCGAGCTGCATGACCTCGAGTTGCTGCCAGGTCACCAGCATCGACGTCAGGGCCTCGCGCGCAGCGCTGCGGGCACCGATATCGACGCCACCGCCGGCGGCCAGGGCGCTGGTGGCATCGACGACAGCGTCGGCCTGGCTTTGCAGACGGGCCAGCCGCGGCAGCACAAAGCCGTCGGCCAATTGGAGGGCAAAGGCCCGCCTCTCTGCCTCGCCCGGCGGTGGCAAAGACTGGTCGGGGACGCAGCCCTGGGTCGTCAACAACCAGGCCGTTGTCGTCGTCATGATGAGCGGTACCAGGAAACGATGCATGCCATTCACCTCAAGCCCGACCGGGTCCAACACCATCACCAGGCTGCGACATCGCGTTCATCAAAACGGTAGGTCACCTGCAGCAGGGTGCGGAGCGCCGTAAAGTCGACGACGGCGTCGGCAAAGCCGGCGCGGGCAATGACGGGGGCATCGCCGCCAACGAGTTCGTGGGCTTGGCGCAAGCGCGCGGCGCCGTCGACCAGCATGGGCGAGCGCGGGTTGAACTGCAGCGACAGCAGTACACCCTTGAGCTCAGACCACAGCGTGGTGTGGTTGACGAAACTGTACGCCGCTGGTTCGGCGCCGAGTTCAACGACGATGTCGTTGATGGAGCGGATCGCTGTGGCTGCCAGCGCCCGTTCCCAGTTCTGTTCGATCGTGCCGCGCAAGCTGCGCAGCGTGTCGAGCTGCGCGGTCGACAACGGGCCCGCTGCGGCTGTGATCACACGGCGGCCCTCGACCAGGGCGGTGACGGCGTCGTAGCCAAAACGGGTGCTCGTCGCGCTGCTTTCGTCGCGCTGGGCGGCGGTGCGGGCATGGCCATAGTTGACCTCGCTGAGCCAATCGGCGCTGCCATTGCCGTCGGCGTCGACGAAGCCGCCGACGTTGTCGGCGACGCTGTGGGTGGCGAAGGCGCGGGCGGCGCCGAAGTAGCCAAATGCTTCATCCCACGCGTGCTCCAACTCGGTGAATGGCTTGCCTTCCACCTGCACGGCGTTGTCGGACAAGATGCCTTTGCCCACGGTGCTGTCGTCGAGGTAGTCGTCGCAGCCCTGGGAAAATGCCACCGCACCCAACAGGTAATTCTCGAGAAGTTGCTGGTGGTCGACGCCGCTGGCACTCAAAAATGTCTGGGTGATGGGAGTGCCGTCGGGAGCCTGGGGGATGGCGGTTTGGCGGGCGATCATCGTCAACGTCAGGCGCTCGATGATGTCTTCGGCGACGGCGCTGGCGGCGAGATCATCGGCGCCCCAGCCGATGATGGCGGTGGCATCGTCAAGATCGCGGTCGCGCATCTTGTCGCGCAGGCTGACAACGCCGACCTCGCCGATCTGGGTTTGCGTCAGCGCCGTTCCAAACGCGGTCACAGTGATGGGTTCTTCGGCCGTGCCGCCGCTGTCGGCCTTGAAGTCGTACAAGAACGTGAAGCGGGCCTTGAGGTCGGCGGCCGTCTTGCCATCAATGACGGTGTCGTCGGTGCGACCGATGCGAGCCTTGAGTTCTTGCAGCAGCAAATGGCGGCCAGCCTGGCCGGTGTAACTCACCGAACTTTCGCCAGCGATGAAGCGTGACTGGAAGGCGTAGACGCCTTCGCCTTCGCCTTCGCCTTCGCCTTCGCCTTCGCCTTCGCCTTCGCCTGTGGCGTCATCGGTCGGCTGGGCCGGGCAAGCGACGGTCAGGAGTGCGGCGGCCCCGACCGAAGCCAGGAGCGCGTGTGCGTTGCGGAACATGGATGGACTCCTGAGGTGAGATGGTGGTGGCGCCTGGACGGTCGAAAATGAGAACGATTATCACCATCGGATAACGGACGCCCCTGCCGTCGTCAAGGGTGGCGCGCGGTTGGGTGTGGCGCCTTGGCGTGGCGTGCCGCTGGGCCGGGCTGCGCCGGGCTGGGCTGCGCCGGGCTGGGCTGCGCCGGGCTGGGTCGAGCTGTGGCGGGTGTGGCGCGCTGTGGCGGGTGTGGCGCGCTGTGGCGGTTGGTGGCGCGCTGTGGCGGGGCGCTGTGGTGGCGCAAGCGACGCCACGGCTCATGCAGGCGTCAGCCTGACCGGGGCAACGCAGGGCACGGCGCGTGTTGATCAGACCGTCGGCGGGGACGGCGGGGACGGCGGGGTGGCTGGCGCGGTCGGGCAAGCGCAGGCGGTGGCGTGCGCGCCGAGGCGCGCTCCGGCTGCGTTCAGCGGGGCGGCGGGTTTTCCTGGCTGAAGCGACCACCCTCAAAGATCTGCTCCAGCAGGGCGTCGATCTGCTTGACCATGCGTTGGGCCGTATCGCCGCCGTGGGCCGCAAACGCCGCCCGCAGGTCGTTGAGATTGCGCAGCTGGGTGAAGAGCTGGATGTCGGACAGCTCGCCCCCCTGGGTCAGGGTGCGATGCACCAGGTTCAACTCGCTGACGAGGCGGTCGATGTCGGCGGCCACCTGGTTTGGGCGGTCGTCGGGGTGCTCGGCGTAGAACTGGGCGATGATGGGTTCGACGACGTCGTCGAGGATCTCGCGCTGGTCGAGGTTGTTCCACGTGTGGCGCAGGATGAAGAGGTCGCCGTCGTGAACGCGGCTGCGGCCGTCGAGGAAGGCGCTGGCGGCGAACAACTTGAGCAAGCGCACCACGCGACGGTCTGACAGCGAAATGCCCTCGCCGCGCA
>CAJBHN010000267.1 GCA_903952805.1 uncultured Myxococcales bacterium
AGCATCGACAGCATCGACAGCGACAGCATCGACAGCGACAGCATCGACAGCGACAGCATCGACAGCGACAGCATCGACTGCGACAGCATCGACTGCGACGTCATCGACTGCGACGTCATCGACTGCGACGTCATCGACAGCGACGTCATCGACAGCATCGACAGCGACAGCGACGTCATCGACAGCGACAGCATCGACAGCGACGGCATCGACAGCGACAGCATCGACAGCATCGACAGCGACCACCATCGACTCAGTCCTCCAGCCGCATGGCGACTGCCGGTCCCTCGACCCACCAAAATGCGCCCAGCCCATGGGCCAGGCGAGAGATGACGACGTCGTCGCGGACGGGGGTGGTCTCGACGTGGGGGCCGCGGGCGTCGACACGCACCATGTGCAGCAGCTCCTGCCCATGGCCGGCCTCGCCCACGAAGCGCTCCGCCACCGCCAGCAACGACCCGCCATCGCCGACGGTCACCACGCGGTCCCGCACCATCCCTGCGGGCACTTTGAGGCCATCGAGGCTGTGGTCGGCGGGAAACAGCAGCGTCGTCTGTTCACCACCAAGCAGCGTCACCACGAGAGCGCCGCTGCTGAGGCTGACGGTGGACTTGCCGGTCACGCTGGCCGACGGCACAGGCTGAAAGACGGGGCGACTGCCGGCTCCCAGGCTCCCATCGCGGTTGATGCGGACGACGCCCCCGTGGTTGACGGGGTCGACATCGACGTCGACGGCGCCGTCGGCCTGACAAGAGGCGGGGACGTGCTCGCGGTCGGCGATGGCAGCCACCGTGGTGCTGCTGTGCAGGTGATGCACCGTCCAACGTCGGTCGCCGAGCAGCTGCTGCTCGCCCCAGGCGCACAGGGAGCCGTCGTCAGCGACGATGGGATACGCAGTGGTGGGCAGCGCCAGGACAGCGGCGTCCGTCGGCGGACGAACCCAAGCGACGCGCTGCCACACGCTGCCGTCGTTGCGGATGACGTGGTAGCCGAAGCCGCCGCCGGCCCGAGTGGTGCCACAGGTGCGTTCTGTCGACGGCAGCGTGGGCGCCGGCGGATTAAGCGGCGACGAGGTGGCCGCCGGACCGCGTCCCCCGCCCACCAAGACCCCTCGGGCCCAGACGGTGGGCTCATTGTCGTCGACAGCGGGCACCGGCGGCAGCACCGCACCCTCGGCCTGGCCCGTCTGCCACACCCAGACGGCGTCATTGGCCGTGACCACCGCGACGACGTCGGGGCGCACATGCAAGCAGCGGGGATGGGCGCAGGCCACCGTGAGCCGTGGTCGCCAGAGGCCGTCGACACCGGGACGCAGCCCTTGCACCATCAGCGGCTCACCGGCGACCCGCGCATAAGCCCCGGGGGCGGACGACGACGACGACGACGACGACGACGACGACGGCCGATCATCGGTGCAGGCCATCGCGCCGACGATGCTGATGCCGCTGACGAAGCGAAGCAGGAAGCGGCGCATGCGCGATGGTCGACAGTCGAGCGGTGGAGGTCAAGTCGCGGCGCTCCGTGCCGACCGTGCTTTCAGCTACACTCACGGCGTGCCGTCGACGACCGCCAGCCCGTCATCCCATCGAGCGCCGTCGGGATGGTTGCGCGGACCCCTGTGGGACAGCGTCTTCATGCTCTCGGGCTTGTGGCTGACGCCGCTGCTGGCGCTGTTGTCGCTGGGTCATGAGCGGGCCGAAGACGGCGGCGCCCTTGACGTGTACGTCGTCATCACGGCCGGATTCTGGATCGGGCATCGTCTGAGTTCGTCGTTGCTCGCCTGGGGCACGGCGGCGTACCGACCGGTGTTGCGCACCCAACGCACGCGCTTGGTATGGATTCCCGTCGCCATCGTCGCCGTCGTGTTTTCGATCGTCATGCCCGACGACGAGCACCTGCCCTGGACCAGAGCCGAGCGAACGCTGGCGCTGGCGAGCGTCGACGCCACCCTCATCATCTGGCACTTCGCGGCCCAGCATTTCGGCGTCCTGTCGCTCTACCGCCTGCGGGCCCACCGGGTGGGTCCGTCGCTGCGGCGGGCCGATCGGGTCATGGCTCTCGGGGTCGGTGGCGTGGTCGTGCTGCTGGCGGAGCTGCTGGCCGGCACCACGTTTCTGCAACAGCACGGGCTGCTGGACCATATGGAGACCACCATCATGGCCTGGGGCCCTGTGCTCCGCTGGGCTGGCGGCGGGACGGTCGTCGTCGTCACGGTCGTCGTCGTGGTCATCGACCGCCGACACGGATGGTCTTGGCCCCGCTGCCTGGCCCTGCTGAACGTGGCGGTGATGGCGCTGGTGGCGCTGGCAGCGCAGCCGTTTGTGTTCCTCGTCGTGTGGACAGCCCAGCATTGGTTGGCGGCGGTCGGGCTGTCGACGATGGTGGCTGTCGACGACAATCATGAGCAACGACCTTGGTTCGTCATCCGTCGACCATGGCGCCTGCCGCTGCTGGTGACGCTGTCGGTGCTGCTGTTTCCGGTGATGGAAATCGAAGCGGTGGGCGAGGCCGAGCGGCTCAGTGCCCTGCTGCCAGGTGTCACGGCGTTGATGGGCTCGCTGGTGGCGACGTTGTCGTCGTCGTCGCTGGCACCGCTGTTGGTGGCCCTGGGCTTCGCGTCCGCCTTCGTGCACTACCACCTCGACCGCGCGGTCTTTCGCCTCTCTGATCCTGCCGTGCGTCGCGCCGTCGGCAGCTCCCTGACCTGAACCTGCCCGGCTCACGCTCAGTCGCCAAAGGTGTCGGGGTCGCCGGCGATGAAGCCCCTGACGAGGGAATTTCTCGAGGTGCGCATGGCCTCGGGCTCGCCAACGGCCGCAATTTTTTTGTCGTAGACGAAGGCGATGCGGTCGGCGACGGCGAACACCGTCGACATCTCGTGGGTGACGATGACGCTGGTGCATTTGAGGCGCTCAGAGAGGCTGAGAATCAAGCCGTTGATGCGCTGAATGTTGACGGGATCGAGGCCGGTGGTCGGCTCGTCGTACAAAATGACCTCGGGGTCGGTGGCAATGCTCCTCGCCAACCCCACGCGTTTCTTCATGCCCCCCGACAACTCGGCCGGCTTTTTCTGTTCAACGCCTGGCAGGCCGACCCAGGCCAACTTTTCGGTCACGCGGCGGGCAATCTCGCTTTCGTCGAGGTCGAATTGCTCACGCAGCGGATAGGCGACGTTTTCGTAGACCGTCAGCGAATCAAAGAGCGCCGCCCCCTGAAATACCATCGCGACCCGCCGACGCATGGCCAGGTACTCGGCGTCGGAGTGGTACTCGGAGACGCAATCGCCATCGAACCAGATCTCGCCGCTGTCCAGCGCCAGCAGGCCGGTCAACAGCTTGAGCATCACGCTCTTGCCGACGCCGGAGGGACCGATGACACACAAAGTCTCACCGCGACGAACCTCGAGGTCGAGGCCGTCGTAGACGACGTTCTTGCCAAACGCCTTGCCCACGTTGCGGTAGACGATGAGGGGGTCTTTGCCCTTCTGGGGCACGGGGCCGTCGGTGCCGCCGCTGATGGCGGTGCGCTCGATGGCCTGGTCAACGGTGGTGGCACTCACGTCGTTCCCTTGCTCAATGGGCCCAGCTTCGGCAACGGCTCGTCCGTCGCGCCGCCTCGATGCTGGTCATGGTTCGCCGTCGTCGCCGCTGCCGTCGTCGACGACGGAGGCCCCTGGTGCCTCAAAGGTCAGCCCACCGGTGCCGCGCAGGGCGCTGTGCTGGGGGTGGGGAGCGGGCGCGCGTGGCGTATAGGAGGGCCGACGGGCCACCGACTGCAAGGCCGCATCAAAGGAGCCCGGGGCCGGCGGCGAGGTGGAAGCCGGCAGCAGCGACGGCAACGACGACGGCGACTGCACCGGTCCCAGCTCCCACCCGGGATCATCATCGATGTCCTGGCTGGCCCACTCCGCGGGAGGTGCATCGTCGGGAGCGACGGTGTCGTCGTCGACAGACGACAACGTGGACGACGACGACGACGACGACGAAGGCAACGACGACGAAGGCGACGATGACGATGCGCCGCTGTCGCCGTGCAGCTCCAGCAAGCGGGGGCAACCCTCGGGGTCAAAGCCGACCACCGCCGCCAACCCGACGGTCAACGGCGACAGGGTGCCGAGTCCCTCGCGCAGCAGCGCCATATTCGACACCGCCACCGACGCCAGCAGCGGCACGGGCAACGACGCCCGCAGCAGCGACGCGAGCTCGACCACCGTCACCGCGTGGGCATACAAGACGTCGGCGCCCAGGGCAGACGCCGCGCGGGCGCGGGTCACAAGGTCGTCGTCACCGGCCACGCGGGGGGCAGGCACGCTCTGGGCCGGCACGTCGGTGCCCAGGGCCATGACGCGCAACTGCTTGGAGACCGCGCGGGCCACCGCCACGCTCAGGCGCGTGCGCGCCGACGACGCCGGCCCCAACACCACCAGCCCCAGCCCCAGGTGCAGGGCGGCGACGAGTTCGTCGGGGACGCCGACGGGCACAAGCCCCTCCTCGACGAGATCGCTCAGGTTGACGTCGGTGGGCGCTGCCCGCCGCACCGACACCGCCACCCGACCGTCGAGCAAGGGGCCAGCAGCGAGGTGCACGCCGCCGGGCAGGTCAACCTCGAACAGGGCGTTGTCGGCGCCGCGCTCGCGCAGCACAGCAAAGAGTGGCCCCTCGACCAGCAGCTGCAGCCGCTCACGACGGCCGCGCCGCACCAGCTCGGGCAGGCCTCCCTCGACGACGTCGACGCCGCTGACGTCCTTGTCGAGCAGCAGGGCCCCGAGGGCGGCGGCCGTGGCCGTGGCGAGGTCGATGAGGGGGTCGCTCATGCTGCTCCCGGGGTGTCAGACACGGATCAGACGCGGGTGGGCTCGTCGCCGAGGGTGGCAAGGAGGCTGTCGAGGATGTCGAGACCCTCGTCGAGGGTGGCCTGGTCGATGACGAGGGGCGGCGCCACGCGGATGACCTTGCCGCCGATGATGTTGAGCATCAGGCCCCGCTTCAACGACTGACGCGGCAGATTGGTCACGTCGATGTTGAGTTCGAGGCCGCACCACAAGCCGCGACCGCGGGCCTCGACACAGACCTTGCGATGGTTGCGCACCATCTGGTTCAAGCGCGACAGCAGGTGGTGGCCGAGTTTGTCGACCCGCGCCAGGAACGCGGGATCGGACACGACGTCCATGACGGCGTTGCCGGCGGCACAGGCCACCGGATTGCCACCAAAGGTGCTGCCGTGGGTGCCGGGGGGCAGCGCCGCGCCCAGCGCCTCAGTCGTCAACATCGCGCCCAGCGGCATGCCGCCGCCGATGCCCTTGGCGATGGCCATGACGTCGGGGACAAAGCCCTCACCTTCATACCCCCACATCGTCCCACACCGACCCACACCCGACTGCACCTCGTCCAGCAGCATCAGGCAGCCGTGGCGCTGCGTCAGGTCCCGTACGGCCTTGAGGAAGCCCGGCGGCGGCACGCGCAGGCCGCCCTCGCCCTGGATGGGCTCGATGAGCACAGCGGCGGTGCGCTCGGTCATGGCCTGCTCGAGAGCCGAGAGGTCGCCGTAGGGGACGATGCGCACGCCGGGGAGCAGGGGCTCGAAGCCCTGGCGGTACTTGTCCTGGCCGGTGCAGGTGAGGGCGCCGAGGGTGCGGCCGTGGAAGCTGTTTTGGAAGCTGACGATTTCGTAGCGCCCCTCGCCGCGGTCAAAGAAGACCTTGCGGGCGAGCTTGATCATGGCCTCGATGGCCTCGGCGCCAGAGTTGCAAAAGAACACCCGGTCGGCGAACGACGTCGCCACCAGCTTCTCGGCGAGACGCACGGCCTGCTCGTTCCACACGACGTTGGCGGTGTGCAGCACACGACCAGCCTGCTGCTGAATCGCCGACACCAGCTGCGGATGGTTGTGGCCCAGCGCGCTCACGGCGATGCCGGAGACGAAGTCGATGTAGCGGTTGCCGTCGGCGTCGATGACGTGGGAGCCTTCGCCGCCCACGATGGCCACCGGCATGGGCTTGTAGTTGCCCAGCATGACCTTCTGACCCCGGGCCATCCACTCTTCATTCGTCGTCGCGCGCTCGTCAGCCATGGCCATCACCTCATGCAAACAGGGTGAAGAAACGATGGGCTGCTTGGGGGACGGAAAGCAACCCGCGATGGGTGGCGAGATACCGCTGGCGGGCCAGGGCCCCCTGTCGTCGCCGCGGAGGTGCGCCGTGAGGGGGCCTGGGCTTGCTGATGGTGACCGCTTCGCTGGCCGATATCGCATCCGCAGCCATCTCGGCGACGGCGGCATGGGCGCGGTGTTTCTCGCCGACGACGAATTGCTGGGCGAAGGCGTGGCCCTCAAGGTGGCGCCCCGGGCGGGTGCCGACCACGCCAGCGACGACGACGCCGACAACGCCAGCCGACAGCGCCAGCGCCAGCGCCGCGAGGTGTCGTTGGCCGGCCGCGTCACCCATCCAAACGTCGCCCGCGTCTTCGACCTCGGCGTCGACGATGGTTTTCTCTACAGCACGATGGAACACGTGCTCGGAACCTCGCTGTGCGGCCGGCTGCGGTCGGGGCCTCTCCCCATCGACGACATCGCCAGCATCGGCCACCAGGTGGCCTTGGCGCTGGCCGCCGCCCACGACGCCGGTGTGGTGCATCTGGACCTCAAGCCCGACAACGTCGTCATCGTCGACGGCGTTGGTGGCCTTCTGGCTCCCGACTTTGTCGCGCAAACGCTGTCCGGCCACGACGTCAGCGGCGACCCGTTGCTGCTGCGCTTCCACCTGGCGTTTTGGCTCTTCGTCGTCGCCCTCGGCGTCGGCTACGGCCTCGCCGCCCACCGTCTGAGCCAGGGCCTCGACGAAGTCGCCATCCTGGTGGCCGGCGGTCTGGGCAAGGTGGCCGCTGCCGCGCTCTGGATCGAGATGCTCGTGCACGGGCTCGCCACGCCGATGGTGCTGGCTGCCGTCACGTTCGACGGCAGCCACGGCGTGCTCTTCCTGATCCGGGTGCTGACGCTGCGTCGCTGACCGTCGATCCTACTCGACAGAATCACCTCTGTCGGGTGCAATCGACAGATCGTATCTTGTCGAGTACACTCGACACATGGACATCCTCGCCGTCGCCGCCGACTGGAGCTTCTGGGCGCGGCCTCTGCCCGACGTCGTTCGTCGTGATGTGGCGCTGCCAAACCCGTTGAGCGACCGGGTGGCCGTCGTGGTCCAGGGGGTGCGGCGCTGCGGGAAATCGACGCTCATGCAGCAGATGGTGGGGCATTACGGCCTCGACCCGGCCCGCTGCGCGTTCCTGAATTTCGAAGACCCGCGCCTGAGCAACGCCCTTGGCTGGGAGACCCTGGAGGCCCTGGTCGTGCAGTTCCGCGCCCGCCATGGCGACGACGGACCCCTCACGTTCTTTCTCGACGAGATCCAGTGGGTGAACGGGTGGCAACGCTGGCTGCGCAGCCGCCTCGACCGCCCCCAGGGTGACCGCTTCGTCGTCAGCGGCTCCAACGCGCACCTGTTGTCGGGAGAACTCGGCAGCACGCTCACGGGCCGTCACCTCGTCATCGAGCTCTTTCCGTTCTCGTACGATGAGGCCCGAGCCGCCATGCTCCAACGCGGCGCCGACCACGACGTCGTGACGTACCTGGAGGTCGGCGGGTTTCCCGAGCCGTTGTGGTCCCCCGATGGGGATCGCCTCCGGCGCCAATACTTCAACGACATCGTTGAGCGGGATGTGCGGGAGCGGGTCGCGGCCCGCTCGAGCCTGCCCTTGCGGCAGCTGGTGCAGATGGTGTTTGAGTCGGCGGGCGCCGAGCTGAGCCTGCGCCGCATGGCGGGCGCCACCGGCGTCGCCGTCGAGACGACCCAGAACCACCT
>CAJBHN010000268.1 GCA_903952805.1 uncultured Myxococcales bacterium
ATCGATGCCGTTGCCAGGCTTCCGCTGGCCGATGGCGCTCGTGCGTCCTGGCCGGTCCCCTTCGTCGACGCTGAGGGGCTCAGTGTTGTCGATGGCGTCATTGTCTCCAAGCCCTGAAGGTCCCGATGCCCGGTGAAACATCTCCCACGGCCTGGCAGCCAGAGACAGGTACCGTCGTTGTCATCGTCGGCGAAGACGACACCGCGTGGCGCGTTGAACGCATCATGAGCGACGGCGCCGTACGATGTTTCTCGTACCGGGACGGCCGGGTCCGCATCGTTGCCGCCGTCGACGTCCATCCCTGCCCCGACAATGCCCGCGCCGGCTGACCCGGGCTCTCAGGTTCGCTTCAGGGCTTCGGTGGTGCGATTCCCGGTACAGGGGCGGCTGGCGTCGACGTTGACGCTGGCGTGGCTTTTGGCCCCTCGGTGATGGCATCTCCGACAGCGGGCACCCCAACCGGCGTCGATGCCGGCGTCGCTGCGATCGGTGCTGGCGTTGGTGCCGGCGGAGGCGACCATAGGAGCGCGGCTTCGACGGGGACCGGGCCCGCGACGACCTTGACCTCGCCAAACGAGCGCCGCTCGCCGCGTCGCTCGACGGTCATGAGCCACACGCCGGGAGCGAGCCAGGCGGTTTCGCCGGCTTTGACGGTGACGAGGGGCTCTCCGGGGGCGTCGGACTTTCGGGCTGGCTTCTTGGTGTACGAGACCGTTGCCACGGCAGCGACGCCGGCGTCCATCACCTGGTGGACGACAGCGCCGACGTCGAGAATCAGCTGCACGCGATTGGTGCCGCCGCGGACATCGATGGCCTTGTTGACCTCGATGGGGCCATGGGCGGACTCCAGCCGGGTGCTGACGACAACCTTGGCGGGAGACACGAGGAAGCGGACCCGGCCGGCGTCGTCGGCGCTGCGGGTGACAAAGGCTTCGGCAGCGTCGGGAAATGCCACGCGTACCGGTAGAGCGCGGGCTGCTTTGCCCAGACGCACGTCGACATCAAGGGTCGCCACCGTCGGCGTCAGCGTAAGGGTGGTCTGGCCTCCAGTGACCGTCTGGTTGACTGTGACGGTGGGTTTGCTGCCGTCGTCGAGGACGCGAGCCTCCTCGGTGCCCTTGATCATGTATCGGCCCGGGCTCAGGCGGGCAGCGGTGCCGGGGTCAAGCTGGTTGAAGGGAGTCTGGGCGTCGGGTTGAAACAATTCGATGAGCACGCCTTGCGTCGGCACGGTCTTCATCGTGACGGTGCCGGTGACGTGGTTGATGGCCCGGGTGGTGCGTTTGTGGGGCGTGACGACGACGGCGCGCGTGCTCTGCTCGCGAAAGTCATGGGAGTCGGCGAGCTGGCTCAAGACCTCCCACGTGCCCGATGGCACGGCGGCAGCTTCGCCGGGCACGAGTTCCATGAAGTGCGCTGTTTCACCGGGCACCCGCAGGCTCACGAGGGCTTTGCTCGGTCGGCCGTTCTCGGTGACGGTGACCAGCAGTTCGCCATCGGCGACGTCGACGGTGGCCTCAGCGCGGGCGCCGGGCTTGATGACGGCTTTGGCCTCGCCGCGCACGCTGCGGCCGCTGCCGCGATCGATCAGGCCAACGATGCGGACGCTGCCGGCGTTGACCGCCAGGGCCTTGCGATCGGCGCCGCGGGCGACCTCGATGTCGTTGTCATCGTAGACGACAATGGTGCCAGCCGTTTTGGTGCCGCCCTGGTCGATGGTGGCCACGACGAAGCCTGGCGCGAGCGTGACCTTGAGCGTCTGTGGCTTGCGGACATCGACGCGCAGCGAACGACGGACTGGGCCTTCCTTGGCGTCACAACTCACGACCAGGACTACTGGGCCGGGCGTGAGCTCGACGGCGTCTCCAGTCACAGTGGCCACGACCTCGGCGCCGCGGCGGGCTTCAATGGTGCACGGATCGGCGTTCCAGGCGACGTCGCCAGCGCGGGTGACGTCGACGCGGGTTGTGATGGAGGGCGCGTCGCTGGTGGCCACCAGGGCCGAGAAGAGGAGGACTGAAACGAGCATGGAGCAAGGCTGCCTTGAAACGCCCGATGGACCAAAGGGGGATCACCGGTGGAGTGGCTTGAGGGCCTTGAGGGCCTTGAGATCGCGCAGCAGGGAGGCGACGAGGACGGGATCGTGTGCGCAGCCGCCAAAGCGCAGGCGCTCGTAGACCTCGACGGCATGCCTGAGCACCGGATGCGGATGGCTCTCGACAATCTCGCGCACGGTCCACGTTGGCAGCGCCCGTTGCCCGCTCAGACGCTCGGCGGCGCTCACGATATGGCGGGCCAGCACATCCCCAGCCGCTTGTCCGCTGCGCCGTCGTCGCAGCCGTCGTGCCACGATGAACAGCACCCCCGCCACGACGGCGAAAGCGACGCTGCCTCGCAGCATCTTGCCGAGGTTCTTGCCCTGTACTGCCCTGGACACCGACTGCAGCGCGCTTTGCTGATCCTCCAATGCGTAGTCGACGACGCGGTCGTCCCAGAACACGCGCAAGCGCTCCACCAAACCGTCAAAGCGCCCCAGGTGCTGGCGGGGGGCCGTTGCAGCCGGGGTCGCGTCGTCGACGATCCAGCCGACACCGTCTTGCCACCACTCGACCCAGGCATGCGCGTGTCGCATTTGGAAAACGACGCTGCCGTCATCAGCCAGGGCGCCACCCTGAAAGCCGCCGATGACTCGTGACGGAACCCCCATCATACGCAACAGCAGCGCGTAGCCGCCGGCGAACAGTTCGCAGTGGCCCGCCTTCTCGTCGAGCAGAAACGCACGCAATGGGGCATCGCGTCCGCTGACTCGGCCATCGAGGGAATAGGTGAAGCGCCGCAACAAGGCTTGTCGGACGGCGGCGACTCGTTGCTCCACAGGGGCATCGGCGGGAACCGTCGACAAGATGTCGTCGAGCAGACGTTGGACGGCGGGGTCGACAGCGACAGCGAGGTGACGCGCGCGGTCGCTGTCGGACAAGGTCGGGGAACGAGAGGGGACAGGGGGCACTTGGGCGACGAGCCCGAACTTGCCACGCACCTGGTAGCGCAGCGGCGAGGCGAGTGGGGCAAAGGTGCGGAGTTGGTCGTGGCGATCGCGGCCGCCAACATTGATGGTGCGGTTCGGGTTGGCGCTTCCACCCGAGATGGCCAACGCGGTGCGCGTGTAGCCCAGCGTGAAGACGATGGAACCTGCGACCGGCGTCAGCATCAACTCGTATTCGATGTCGGCGCCCGGCACTGACGCCAGACTGACAAGTGCGGGGCGGTTGTCGACGATTTCAGCGCGGG
>CAJBHN010000269.1 GCA_903952805.1 uncultured Myxococcales bacterium
CACAGCGAGGACCAGGTTGCCGGCGTCCATCGTGATGGGGAGCAGGCGCCGCGCCAGCGCATAGGTCTGGGGGAGCCGCTTCAACAAAGCTTGCTCGCCGACGACGAGTTCGTCGTCGGCGAGACGGCGAGACCTGGTGGCGGCTGCAAGGACATCGGCGACGGCCGCGTCGGTGCACGCCCCGTGGGCGACGAGGATTTCGATGGTGCGGCCGCCTCGAGAAGCCTGCTCGACAGCGGCGGTCTCGACGTGCTCGATGCTCACCAGCCCGGCCGCCATGAGGGCCTTGACTGCCGGCAAATCTTTTTGGGCCTCGATGCGCAGGGGACGGCTGGCGTCGGGGTCCGTGCGCTCGTTGAGCGCCGGGTTGTGCACCGGCGGCGGCGGCGCCTCAAAGGGCGACAGCGGCGCTGAGGGCACGGCAGGTGGCACGGCAGGAGCCAGGAGCGCCAGTCCCGCCGGCTCAAACACCGCCGGCGGCGGTACGACAGCAGGACGTTGGGT
This sequence comes from uncultured Myxococcales bacterium, assembly GCA_903952805.1. GTDB lineage: Bacteria > Myxococcota > UBA727 > UBA727 > VGSZ01 > VGSZ01. The sequence continues at coordinate 505 of CAJBHN010000269.1, forward strand.
CCGGAAACCGCTGTCGTCGGCGTCAGTCAGCAGGGTGGGGCGGGGAATCTGGGCCACCGCCCCGAGAGCCCGGTGCTCACCAGAGGCCTCACGCTCGCCGAGCGAGGGCATGGCCGGCATGGCCGGCATGGCCGGCATGGTGGCCGGTCGGGGCGAGCGCAACGATGGTGACGACAACGATGGCGACGACAACGATGGCGACAACAACGACAGCGACGGCGACGACAGCGACGACGGTATCGCTGTTTCCGGCGACACGAAGGAAAGCGGCGATGAGACGGGTGGCGGCGGCGATGTCGCCAGCGACGACGTCGTCGGTGCCAGCAGCGGTGATGGTGCAGGCGTTGCGACGGATGCCAGCGGCGGCGACGTGGCCAGAAGCGGCGACGGGGCCGGCGATGGAAATGGCGATGGTGCCGGCGGCGACGGCGATGGGGCCGGCGACGACGACAGAAACGGCGACGGGGCCGGCGACGGCGACAGAAATGGCGATGGGGCCGGCGGTGGCGGCGACGGGGCCGGCGACGGCGACAGAAATGGCGATGGGGCCGGCGGTGGCGGCGATGGGGCCGGCGACGGCGACAGAAACGGCGACGGGGCCGGCGGCGAGGGAGCTGCCGGCGACGGCGATGGGGCCGGCGACGGCGACAGAAATGGCGACGGTCCCGGTGATGCTGCCGGCGACGAAGATGGCGACGGTCCCGGCGATGCTGCCGGCGACGCAGAGGGCGATGGTCCCGGTGATGCTGCCGGCGACGAACATGGCGACGGTCCCGGCGATGCTGCCGGCGACGAAAATGGCGACGGTCCCGGCGATGCTGCCGGCGACGGCGGCACAGGGATTGCCCGTGGCGGCGACGAGGCTGGCAACGACGAATGGGCCGCGCTGCCGGTGAGAAAGCCCTCGCTGGCTGCCGTCGACGATGACAGCGATGGCGCCGAGGATGGCATCGCCATGCCAGACCGCGATGCGGCGCCCGTCAAAAACGGTGGCGGCGACGATTGCAGCACCGACCAGGGGGTCGCCGGCGCCGCCGGCGTCGGTGCCGCTGGCGCGGTTGTCGGCGACGACAGGGTCGCCCGAGGGGGCGCTTCCAAGCTCGGCGCGGGCTCCGCCGACGTCGGCGGAGTGACGTTGGGACGCGAGGTGATGTTGCGCTGCATCGGCACCAGCTCGGGAATGCCGTCGGCCGGGCTGGTCTTGTGTCTGAGAGCGGCCTGCGTTTCGCTGTGCTTTTTTTCGATGGCCCGCATGGTGCGTTGCACCACCTCGGCAAACGAGCTGCGGTCAGGGTCCATCTTGAGGCTCTGAAAGACTTCGCTGAGCCGCTCGGCGAACTCGGTGGGACTGAGGTGTTCGCTGACAGGGCCGATGCCGAGGGCGCGACGGATGACCCGATCAAGGGCCGTCGGCAGGGGCTGACGAGCGGCTCCGCCCAAAAGCAGCGGGACCACATCGTACAGCAGGGCGCCGACGCCGGTGAGGTCGAAGCGGGCCTCGGGAATCTGCAGGGGGACCTGGCCCCGCGGCGTGCACAGGCCGGTCAGCCGCGCCTGGCCATCGGGACCGACCCGCACGTGCCGCAGCGAGACATCGCCGTGCGCCATGCGTGCCTGGTCGGCGATGGCGTGCAGGGCAGCGACCGCGCTGGTGATGTCGCCCAGCAGCAACACACATTGGTCGAGGGTGAGATTGACGCGTCGATCCTTCATCGACGTCGACAACTCGACCAGGTCGAGGCCGTCCAACCAGGGAGACACGATGAAGGCGACGCCGTCGACGACGCCGTGGCCGAGATGGGGCGCCAGGTGGGGGTGGCTCTTGCCGATCAGGCGATCGCCGCGCAGCTGCAGTTCGGCGAGGTGGCCCGGGTTCAGCCGTCGATACACTTTGAGAAAGAACGGACCACCCAACGTGGAATGGCTCGCCTTGTAGCGATCGGCGACAGCGGAACTGCCAAGGTCGTCGAGCAGAGTGAAGTCGCCAAATCTGGACACAGCCCGGTGATAGCAGGCGAGCCAAGGTCGACAAACTTCCTCACCACTGGCTACACGGTGCGACAATTACCTACATGGTACCGGTCGTCGGTCGAGCGTCGGTCTGGTCCGCTCTCCCGGCGCTGCGGGCCTATTCGGGCTGCGACCGATTTCGTCGCAGCTTCCGCCGATGGTCTTTCCACTTCGGAAGGACCCATGACGTACCTGATGCAGATGGACCCCATTGTTCGCGAAGATCCCTGCACGCGTCTGTGGCTGCTGCGGGCGGTCAAGGCCGTGGGCCTCGGTCGCCTCGGTCGCAAGTCATCCCACCTCGATGAGGCGGTGCTGGCGGCCATCGGGTTTCGTCGCGCCGACCACGACGACATTCCCGGTGGTCTGCTGCGGGAGCGTTTGCTGGCGAGCATTGACCGGCTCGCGCATGCCAAGCCTCGCGGGCTGCTGCACAGCACGTTGGAGCGGCTGGCTCGGGTGGCCCATCTGACCGCCGTCGAACACGATGTGCTCGCGGTCGCCTGTCGCTTCAACACCTCGGCATTCGAGCCCCTGTTTGAGCACCTCGACGACATGGGGACTTTCGAGCGGCTGGCGGCGGCCGCCATCAAGCGTCCGCTGTCGCGCGTGCGGGCGGCGTTGGCGCCTGGTGAGACCTTGAGGCGGGCGGGATTGCTGGTGCCGCCTGGCTTTCGTCGGCCCCATCAACAGCCCCTCGGTCCCAGCGAGCGCCTGCGACAATTGGTGACGCAGCACTTCAGCAGCGACGAGGCCTTGCTGCAAGCGCTGGCGCCCCATGCGCCGCGGTCGTGTCTGTCGCTGGCTGACTATCCCGATGCCAGCGACGCCGTCGCGCTGGCGGTGCGCCAACTGCAAGCGGCCACCAGCACTGTGGCCCTGCGTGGGGAGCGGCGGCCACTGCAGGTGTTGCTGCACGGGCAGCCGGGCACGGGCAAGACCGAGTTGGCGCGGGCCCTGGCGGCCGCCGTCGGCGCCGTGCTGCATGAAGTCAGCGTGGTCGATGACCGGGGCGAGGCCGGCAGTCGCGGCGAGCGCCTGGCAGATTTGGCGTTGAGCCAGCGGGTGCTGCGGCATCGCCGTGACGCCGTCATCGTGTGCGACGAAGCCGAGGATATCTTTCCCCGCCAGGCCGAGAGCCTCTTTGGCGCCGTGATGGGTGGCAGCCCCGAGCACAAGGGGTTCATCACCAAGTTGATGGAGTCGGCGCCGGTGCCGACCATTTGGATCACCAACGCGGCGTCGTCGATTGATGAAGCGTTCTTGCGACGCTTCGACCTGGTCATCGGCGTCGAGTCACCCCGCGGTGCAGCCAGGGTGGCCATGGTGCGGGGGCATATGAAGGGTGTGCCGGTGGCTTCGTCGACCATTGACCGTCTCAGTGCCGACACCCGTCTGGCGCCCGCCATGATCGAACGAGCGGCACGAGCAGCGCGGCTGATGTCGTCGTCGTCGTCGTCGTCGTTGACGCCGGACCGGGCTGCTGAATTGGTGGTCGAGGGTTTTCTGCAGGCCCAGGGTGAACCCCGCCGGGCTGCTCGGCGCAGCAGCGCGATGGCCTGGGATCCGGGGTTCATTCGCTGTGTGCCAGCCGTTGATGAGGTCGTGGCGTCCGTCGTCGACGGCGGCATCACTCAAGCCAGCCTGTTGTTGTTGGGCCCACCGGGCACGGGCAAGACCGAGCTGGTGCGCCAGCTGGCGACCCGCACCGGTCGCGCGTTGATTGAACGCCGTGGCTCGGACCTGTTGTCGAAGTGGGTGGGGGAGACCGAGGCGAAGATGGCCGCGATGTTCACCGAAGCCCACGATGCCAAAGGCATCCTGTTTCTGGACGAGGCCGAAACCTTTTTGTCGTCGCGGGCCGAGGCGCGTCAGCCCTGGCAGGTCAGTCAGACCAACGAGTTGCTGGTCCAGATGGCGGACTTCGATGGCCTCTTCGTGTGCGCCACCAATCTGGTCGACCGCATCGACGCGGCCGCCTTTCGACGCTTTGATTTGAAGGTGCGCTTCGAGGCCCTGGGGCTGCCCGAGCGCGAGCGGCTGCTGCGGCAGAGCTTCGCCAACGTCGTCGATGACGCCGTCCTTGACGACATCGTTCTGGCTGCTCCCCGCCTGGCTGGCCTGTGTGTGGGCGACGTGGTGTCGGTCAAGAGGGGAATGCGCCTGAGCCGGGCCGTCAGCAGCGCCGAGGTGGTGGGCCGGCTGCAGGCGGAGCTGCTGCATCGTCGGGGTGGCAGCGGCAGTGGTGGCAAAGTGGCCATCGGCTTTGGTCCTGTCGCCGGGGGCGCGCGGGGCCTGGAGCAGGCCGCGGAATGATCACGACCGGATGAACCAGACCCGGCGGATGAGGCCACCCTCGACATGGTATAAGGCGATGGCCTCCATCGACGTGCCGTCGGCGAGGGTGACGGCCTCGGGGTCGATGGCCATCGAGCCCAGCACCAGTCGAGGGCTGCTGAGGCGCCCGGCGGGTTTCTGCTGCGCAAAGTACGGACCGTAGCGGGCGCGTAGCGCAGCGATGCCGCGCAGCATGGGTTCCATCGACGGCAGCGCGTAGACCTCGACGTCGTCGGCGTAGCAGGCGACGAAGGCCTCGAGGTCGTGGGCGTTGTAGGCATCGAGCTGTCGCTGGGCGAGCTCGGCGGTCATGGTGGTCGTCGTCGGCACGGCGTCAGTGGTCATGATGGCCTCGACGACGAGGGCGCCACCCGAGTCCCAGCAGCAGCGCGCCGACGGGCAAGATGCAACCCGGCGGGCTCTGCACACACAGCGTCGCCGCCGTGGCGCAGGCTATATCGCCAAACGACGACGCTGCGGTGCAGCCGTCAGTGTCGTCGGCGACCACGGCGTATCTGGCAAGCAACTGGCGAACCACGCTGCACGATACCACGTCGCACAGCGTCGAGCAGCCGAGCTTGGCCCCGCCGACGTGGGAAACAGCGCCGACTGGCGCTCATCCAGGCACGGATGAACGAAGGGCAGCCTGTCCCCCACGGGGACTGACCCGACGAGCGGCGTCGGGGAGGCCGTAGACGAGGTCGCGGTCGCCGAGCTGGCCCCGCATCCACAGCGTGCGCTCGACGAAGCGGGCAAAGATCGACAGCAGCGTGGCTTCGACGAAAGGCCCCGCCTGCGGTCCCTCCAGCAGGCACAAGGCGCGGGCGATGGCCTCCAACGTCGACAGGCCCCCGTCCTTGGGCTCGGCACGCAGGTGGTAGGCCGTGGGCGGCCCCGGCGGCAGCGACACGCAGGGCAGGGCCTGCAGGCCGCTCACCCGTCGGCGCATCTTCTGGGTCTGGGCCCAGGTCCCATCGGGGACCACCAGCGTGAGGGGGCCGCTGGCCTCGGCGACGACGTCGGCGAGGGGACGGGCATCGTCGGCGGGGAACAGCAACACGCAGCCGGGCCGGTCGACGAGGGCGGCGGCGACGTCGTCGTCGTCCTCCGGCCGGGTATGGCCGATGGTCCTCACGTCGCTGTTGGTCAGGCTGCGGGCCGCCAGCAAGCCCGAGTTGGTGGTCTTGTTGGCCTCGGCGGCGTGGATGACGAGGCAAAGGCGATGCACGGTGTCGATCGGGGCGACGTCGCGACACAGGCACAGGGCCAGGTGCAGGCGACAGCCCGGGCAGCGGCGTTCGGGGTGGGCACGTCGGCTCATGCAGGGCTCATACAGGGCTCATACAGGGCGCATACAGGGCGCATGCAGGGCTCATGCAGGGCTCATGCAGCGCTCATGCAGGGCTCATGCAGGGCTCATGCAGGGCTCATGCAGGGCGCATACAGGGCGCACATCGTCGGCATACCGGGCTCATGCAGGCCAGGGCTCTCTGGCGTCTCGGCAGATGTTCTCCTCTTCGACGCCCACTGACAGCAATGGATCTCCCGTGCACGGCGCCCGCCGTAAGAACCTGGCTACCGCACACACTCAGACAGCATGGACCCAGAAATCGAGGATCGCTCCATCAACATCGTTCCCATCGTGGTTGTTCTTCCGGTCTTTGTCTTGCTTGTCGCCGTGGCCGTCGGCGTCGGCAACGTCGCCGCCGCCGTCCTCAATGGTGTCGTCACCGGCAACGTCACCGGTGTCGTCGATGCTGACACCGGCGCGCATGGCCACCGGGTGTCACTCCGGGCGGGTCATTGACGCCAGAAGCCCTGCTGGCGTCGACGCTGGTCGAGCTTTTTGTCGACCTGGTCTTTCACGACCCTCTCGGCGTGGTCTTTGATCCACTGCAGGCGCTCGGCCCGCTTGCGCTCCTGCTTCTCTCGCTTGCTTTCATGGCGCTGACGCTGGCGATCGCCGACCCTGTTGATGACCTGGGCCGAGGCGTCGGCGCTGTGCATCAGCAGCCGCTGGGCGTCGGCGCTGCGGGCCCGCACGACGTCGCGCAGCGCCAACAGCTTGCGACGGTCATCGCCGCCGACGATGGCGGCGATGACCGTGAGGATGAACGGAATCAGCAGCCGGCCCAGTCCCACCGTCGCCAACATTCCCATCACGCTGAACACCACGCCCAGGACGCCGCCGGTGGCCCGAAACGCATCGTCGATGTCGTCTTCGCGCCAGATGGCCTCGACGGAGCCGTCGGCGTTGACGACGGCGTCGGGGGCCTTGGCGGGGCTCTTGGCACCCTGTGGCCCCCGGGTGGTGGCGATGGACTTCAACGCCAGCACCAGCGCCGCCCCGTCTTTGGGACGGTCTTTGGGGTCGGGCGACAACAGCTGCGTCAGCAGCGTCTTGAGCGACGTCGACAACCAGGGAGCGGCGGCGTCGACGTCGATGGCCAGGCCGTCTCTGGGCTGGTGCTCGGGGCTTTTGCCCGTCGCCAGCGTCAACATGGTGGCGCCCAGGGCGTAGAGGTCCGTCGCCGGCGTCTGCGCGCCATAGAGCTGTTCGGGGGCCATGTAGCCAAAAGTGCCCACGACGGTGCTGCCCGCCTGGGCCCGCACCAGACCGACGCCGCCGAAGTCGACGATGGCCAGGGTGCCGTCGGGGCGCAGGATAAAGTTATCGGGCTTCAAGTCCCGGTGGACCACGCCTTCGCCGTGGACGACGGCCAAGATGGCGCCGGCGTCGACGAGCAGACTCCACAGGCGCTTTTCGGGCACGGTTTTTTCGCGGGCCACCAGGGCCCCGAGCGTCTCGCCGGCGACATGGGTCATGACCAGGACCCGGGCGCCGGTGTCGTCGTCGCTGACGACGTCCATGAACTGGGGGATGCCCCGGTGGTTCAGGCGCTTGAGGGTCATGACCTCGCGGTCAAACAGCTCCTGGGCCTTCCAGTCTTTGGCCTTGCCGAGGTCAAAAAGCTTGAGGGCGACCTTGGCGCCGGTCTTGCGGTCGGTGCCGATGAAGGTCGCGCCCTGGCTGCCCTCACCGGCAAAGCGCTCAACCTCGTAGCGGCCACCCCAGACGTTGGTCGCGAAGGGGCCGCGCAGCAGTCGACGATCGACCGTCGTCTGCGACACCAGCACTTCGTAGTCGGCGTCAGCCGTCGGCGTGGTGGACGGCGTGGTGGACGGCGTGACGGCTTCGACCACCTCGACGGGAGCGGTGCGCTGGCGGTCGCGGGAGGTCTGGGAAGCCATGACCCTTGACGATAGCCGCAGCGACACCCCCGACGAGCCATGATCCGCTGCTGGCCACAAGTGTTTGAATCTACACGTTATTGTGAAGGGGGCCGAGCCGGGGGGCGCCGCCGACACACCACGGCGTCACCTCGTCGGCGCGCAGCGAGCTGCCCGACCGATGAGCCGCGCACGAGCACGTTGTCCGCTTCGTCGCGATGTTCCCGTCGCCGAGCTTCTTCGTGAACTGCCCGACCGGCGACCTGCGGATGAAGACGGGCCCGTCAACGAGCTTGCGCCTACAGAAGCGAGAGGTCGGATCAGCCGTGGACGGCGAGGAGGAACACGACGATGCCAAAGACGCAGACCATGGCGGCGGTCTCGACGATGTTCACCTGACCGTCGTCCTGGATGGCCTTCCACAGCAGCAGCATCGGCGGGAAGGCCAGCACGACGACGCTGGTGGTCTCCAGGTCGATCGGCAGCACGGCGCCGCTCGCCGCCGTGGGGACGACGCCGGTGACGGCGAGCAGGGCCAGCAGCATCATCGCCACGGGCAGCACCACGAAGGGCACCTGGCTGACCTGGCCGGCGGCGGCGGCGAGGGCGACGTCGAACATCTTGCGGGAGTGCGAGGTGATGATCATCGCGAAGGCGCCGGCCGAAGCGAAGATGGCAAGGAGCAAGGCGCCGACCATCTCGGCGTAGCCGCGGGCCGCGAGGCTCTCGACAAGGACGTCGGCGAAGTCACCGACGGCATGGCCGCCGATCACGGAGGCGACCAGACCAACCGCGCCGAAGCCGGCGATGCTGCCCCAGCTGGGCGCGGGCGCGGCGTTTTTGTCCGTCTCGCCGGGGGTGCTGCTGAAGCGGCGCACGAGCTCGACAGTGGCGATGACCTGCACCGACAACAAGGCGACGCCAATCACGGTGAGGTCGAGGACGCCGAGGCCCTCGCCGCCATGGTCGCCGGCGCGAAAGGCCCGCAGCATGATCATGACCAGGCCAAGGCCGAGAAAGACACCGGCAGCGGCGGCGAAGAGGTCGGTGTTGATCTTGACGAGAGGCTCAGGCAGCCGGGCATGACCCGTCGTGTCCCTGGGCAGAAATCCCGAATACACACCCAGGACCAGCGCGCCGATATGCAGGGTCAGACAGGTCACGATGAAGCCGACTCGAGGTGCGGCGGCGAGCACGAAGCCGAGCATCACGAGTTCGGGCACGTTGGACGCGAGCCCACCCATCGTCCCGGCGACGAAGGGGTTCCAGCCGAGGCGACGGCCGATCCCCTCGACGCTCTTGATCATGGCCTCGCAGCTGCCAAAGACCACAGCGAGCCCGCCGAGGCCAAGGGCCGTGGCCAGCGCCCATTGGGGTACCGCTCCGTGCCCGAGCACCTTCGGCGCGAGGGTTGCGGCAAAGACGACAGCGCCGCCGATGCCGAGTTTTTTGATCCAGCCATTGCCTTCGCCACCACCAGCCATGGCGTGTGTCTAAGTCGGTTCGTCGTTCGAGGTCAAAGAGTGGTTTCTGCATCCGACGACGGGTGTTTTTCTGTCGGTCTGGATGGGGCAACAAGGTCCATGCGCCGTCACCGCTGCTTCGCCTCCACCGCCATCACCGCCATCACCGCCATCGCCCTCGTGCTCGTCGGGGTGGCGGGGTGCGAGCCGTCGCCGTCGTCGCCAGCGGCCGCGCCGCCCCTCGTAGACCTGGTCGACCCGGGGATCGGCACCGGCGGCTTCGGCTTTGCCTATGGCGCAGGCTTCATGGGGGCCGCCGTGCCCCACGGCATGGTCAAGGTCGGCCCCGACACCACGGGGAACTTCGGCGAGGCACGCTTTCTCCATACCTCGGGGCACTGGGCCCAAGACCCGACCATCCTCTGCTTCAGCCACACCCACCTCCACGGCGTTGGCGTTCCCGAGGGCGGCGCCGTGGCCTTGATGCCCACGACGTCGTTTACCCCCGCGAACCCGCGGGCCGTCGACTACCAGCAGACCCGCATCGACGAGGACGTCGACCCGGGTCGCTATGCGGTGCGGCTGCAGGAGGCCGACATCCTCGTCGAGCTGACGGCGACGACGCGGGCGGCCCACCATCGGATCACATTTCCCGACGGGACGGCGCAGGGGACCATCGTGCTCGACCTGGACCGAGTGATCGTCGAGGGCGAGGTCTTTCGGGCCAGCCTCGAGCAGGTCGATGACCTTACCCTCCGGGGATCGATGGCCATGGAAGGCTCCCTCTCGCCGCCGGGCGGCTACACGGTCTTCTTCGTCGTCACCGCCGACGCCCCCTTCGTCGTCGAGGCCAGCGGCGACGATGGGCTCGCCGGGACCTTGCCCCTCGCTGGCGAAACCGTTCGCGCCGCCCTGCACTTTGGCGCCCGCGACACGGCGACGCCGGTGCAGCTGCGGGTCGGGCTATCGCTGGTGGACCTCGAGGGCGCAGCCGAAAATCTCGCGGCGGAGCTGCCGGCTTTTGGCCACGACCTCGTCGCGGCCCAGGCACGGGCCGCCTGGGATGAGGTGCTTGGCCGGGTTCGCCTTTTTGGCGGCAGCGTCGACGACCGCGTGCAGTTCGCGTCTGCCCTGTATCGCCAGTTCTTGATGCCGTCGGTGCTGCACGACGTCGATGGCCGCTTCGTCGGCCCCGACGGCGCCGTCCACGTCGCCGACGGCTTCCGCATGATGACCGACCTTTCGCTGTGGGACACCTACCGCAGCGTCCAGCCGCTCTACGCCCTGGTGGCGAAGGAGAGCGCCCGCGACGTCGGCCGGAGTCTGCTCGCCTTCACCGACATCGCCGGCTTCGTGCCCGTGTGGACCATGGCCACCGGCGACGCCGACGTCATGATTGGGGCCCCTGGCGAGGTCACCATCGCCGACGCGGTCCTGCGTGGCGCCCTCGACTTCGACGATGTCGCGGGCACCTGGCCCGTGATCCGCGCCGCTGCCCTCGACATAGACACCGAACCGGTATCAGGGCGTCAGGGCCGTCGCGACGTCGTCATCTACGATGAGCTTGGCTACGTGCCGACGTCGCGGCGGGCCTCGGGAAGCTCAAGCCTTGAGTACAACATCAACGACACGGCGCTGGCCCACCTCGCCAGCGCCCTGGGCGAAGACGACGACGCCACCCGCCTGCTGGCCCGCAGCGCCGGCTGGCGGCAGCTCTACGACCCCGACACCGGCTTTCTCCGTGGTCGCGACGAGGCCGGCGCCTTTCGCCCTCTCGATGGCCCCTTCGATCCGACGGATTTCGGCGAGGACTACGTCGAGGCCAGCGCCTGGCAGTCGACGTTCCCCGTTGACGACGTCGCCGGCATGCAAGCCGTCTACGGCGGTCGCACCGGCGCCATCGCGAAGCTGCGCGAGCTGCTGACAGCAACGCAGGCCCACTGGGCCACGGTCGACGCCGACAGCGAGCTCTTCGGCGTGACGCCGCTGCCCTTCCACTGGCAGGGCAACGAACCGTCGCTGCACGTCTGCGCGCTGCCCTTCGACCTCGGTGACCGGGCCCTCGGCCTTGAGTACGTCGAGTGGGTGCGGACAACCCAGTACAACGCCAGCGTCGCCGGCGTGCCCGGCAACGACGATGGCGGCGCCACCTCGGCCTGGCTCGTCGA
>CAJBHN010000270.1 GCA_903952805.1 uncultured Myxococcales bacterium
GACCCCTCAGCGTCCCTCGACCAGGCGCTCACGCTCGCCAGCGTCGAGCCACCCCGAGCCGCAGGCGTCGCACAGGTCGACGGTGACGCCCTTGATGGGCAAGCGCTTCATCCGGACGCCGCACGACGAGCAACACAGGGGGCTCGTCGTTGCGGTCACCTGGATCAACTCGCGCAGGTCACCAGGCCCGAAGCCCAGGGGCGCCAGGACGAAGTGGTCGACGCCGCTGGTCCCCAGGAAGGTGCCGCCGCACATCGTGCAGGGCTGCTCGCTGTGCCCCAGCGGAGACGCCAATTCAACGTCGTCACAGATGGGACAGCGACCGACGTTTCCCGGACCAGGCTCACGACGCGACGACGTCAATGATGGGGTCGACGACGACGGGGACGACGACGACGACGGGGACGACGACGGGGACGACGACGCACTTGACCGGGCGGTCGGCGCCGTCGCCAGGCTCGGGGTCACGACGATCTCGCGGGCCCACGACGGATCGGGGAGGCCGTCGATGTCGGCGTTGACCTTGACCTGCCACAGCACGGTGTTGTCGGTGACTCGCAGCGTGGCGCGCGCGTTGCCGGGCAGGCGCACCCGGCCTTCGAAACCCGCCCCGGCAGCGCCGACCTTCTTGGTGACGACGACGTCGACCTCACAGAACGTCTCGGTGTGCGTCGTCCGCGCGGTGCCCGACCCAGAGACTGCGGACTCCGAGCCCTCCAGCGTGGCCGTGACGCCCCGCACCCTGGGGCCGATGCGCCTGGGCAACTCGATGGCAAAAACGACCTCGTCACCGGCGGCAGCCTGCGCAGGCGTCAACGAGAGGCTGATGTTGCCGACCGCCATATGGGCAAAGACTGCCTTCCATACCTTGAAGAGAAAGATCCCGGGGATGACCAGAAGCATCAGCCCAGGGACGATGGGCAACGGGCTGGGCTCATGAACGCCGATAGCGAGCACTCCGGCGCCGCTCAAAACGAACGGGGCCAAAAACGCCGTGATGCAGCCCACCGCCGCCTTCGACGGCGGCGCCCCGGTCACCCCGCTTGGCTGCTCGAGCAAGGGTTGGCTGTGCGGCCCGGCGACGACGACGAAGTCTTCGGTGGCCTTTGGGTCGATGGCCCAGGGGAGGTCGACCCTGGCCTTCACCTGCCAATCGAGGTTGATGAGCGTGCCGCGCGAGGTGACCGGTCCATCGTCCGGGATGGAAAAGCGAAACGGGAAGCGCAGCTCGCGACCAGCCGACCATGCACCGCCCCCGAGGCTCACCTTCTCGACGGCGCGATCAACCCGGTTGCCCTTGCCGTGGGTGAACCAGCCAAGCTCGACCTCGACGTGGTTGGCCCGCACATCCTGGTCGACGACGACGACGACCTCTCCTGCGACGACGTCGCGGGCCGACCGTGGGGCCGTGTTGGCCAGCTGGATCGACACATCACACTTCGACATCGCGGACTCCGTCGTGATTCTGGTAGCAAAAATAGAGGTCTGCCTCGATGGCGCGGACACAGGCGCCGTGGCGCTCTTGCAGGGTCTGCAGCAGCGCGGGGCTCGGCTGAGGCGTGGGACCGTGACGACGACGCGCCCAGCGCAGGCGCGCCCCGATGACCTCAACCACGAAGGCGGGCTCGACGGTGGTGAGGGCAACGGTCGCCAGCGGTCGACGCCAATGGGCACCGAGGTCGTCGTGGGTGGCCAGCACCAGCGTGTCTGGGCGGGTCGAGAGCCAGGCGCGCACCCAGCGGGGCAGGCGTTGGGCTTCGTCGATGAGCAGCGGGCCACGCCTGTCCGCGAGCAGGCGGGCCACGACCCGCCACAGGCCAAGCAAGGGCGTGTCCACCCGCGTCGGGTCGGGGACGTAGATGTAGCGGGCGCCGTCGATATGCTCGAGCAACGCCAGCAGCGACGAGGTCTTGCCGTGGCCCGCCTCGCCAATGATTTGCAGGTGCGTGCCCGACGGCGGCGGCGCCACCCGCAGCAGCGCGAGTTCACGTCGGTCACTGAAGGTGGCCTCGCCGAAGGGATTCCAGCGCAGGTTCGAGTTCTCGAAGGCCCTCATGAATTCACCGACCCCGAGGAGTTGCCCTCGACGACGACCTGGATGGCCGAGAGCTCCGCCATCTGTGGCGCCACTGCCAACACGTCGAGCATCCCCATCGAGGCGGAGTTGGGGGCCATCAGCACAACGCCGATCCGCGCATGACCCCGATGTTTCGCCACACGGCCACCGACGTCCTCACAGATGCTCCAGCCGGTGGTCAGACCCGTTTGGGACCAATTGCAAGCTACTCGTCGTGTCAGGCGACGACAACGATGGCGGCCGGCAAGCGGTTCAATTGCCCCGCGCCCCCGTATGAAGAGGCACCCTCGCCCCATCAGCCCGGCCAGGCCTCGTGACGAGCTCGCATCACGAGGCGGCGAATCGCAAGCGTGCGCCGACACTTCGCTGGCACTGCCAATGCAAGACGGTGCCAGGGAGGATTCACCCATGAAGCGCAACGAACCCATCAGCCGAATCATGACCAGCGAGCCCCTCACGATCCACACCGGCCAAAAGGTCTCCGACGCCCGCAAGGTGATGGCCGACGGCGGCTTCCACCATGTGCCGGTCATTTCCGGCAAAAAGCTCGTCGGCCTCCTCTCCACCACCGACCTGCTGCGCGCCACCTCGATGGCCACCACCGACCAGGACGCCAGCGACGCCATCCTCGACCACACCTGCACCATCGTCAGCCTGATGCAGAAAGCCGTCGTGGTGCTCAGGGCCAACCAGACCGTGCGCGAGGCCGTCGGCGTTTTTGCCGAGGGCCATATCCACTCCCTGCCCGTCGTCGACGACCACGAAAACCTCGTGGGCATCGTCACCACCACCGATGTGCTGCGCTACATGCAAGAGCAGTATTGAGCGTCGGTGCGGGCCAAGACGACGTCTGCGCCAGGAAGAAACGCGGTGTCGTTGACGCATCGATGACACCGCGTGTGCATCAGGGCGACTTGATGACCGTCCCCTCGTGCTCCATCACGCCGGCGCTGTTCCAGAACTGGACCGTGAGCGTGTTGCCACGCACGGAGAACCAGTTGAACCCTTCGGTCTCGACGTCCTCGAAGTGCACCGGCTGCGTCCCCAACAGCTCCGACGTCTTCGCACCCGCCCCCGACACGATGAATTGGGTCCCCTCACAGGTGTCGAGCAACCATTGGCGGCTGTGATCGTGGCCCGCCAGATAGAAGTCCGCTTCGCCACAGACGTTGGCTTCGACGAAGTCCTTGATCGACTGCCCATTCACCGTCACAAAGATGCCGTCGTCGAGACCCTCATACGCCCCCGCGTTGCCGTGCTTGCCGTTGGAGAGGTAGGGGTGGTGTCCGTAGGCAAAGCGCCAGCGGCCCGCCGTCGCTGGGTTGGCCCACTCCGCCTGCAGCATGGCCTCCTGCTCCGCAGCCATATCGCTGTAGCGATCATCGAAGTCGAACAGCGTGCCCGCGAAGAACATCGACGACGTGTCGAGGGCGAAGAAGTCGACGTTGCCGTGGCTGTGCTTGTGGAAGCGCGCTGGCATCGTCCACTTGTCAGAGAACGTCGAATACTCGACCTGGTCGTCGCCGGGCGAGAGCTGCAGACCGGCACCGAACGCACCGCCGTCGTGGTTGCCAAGGACCGGGAAGAACGGGAAGTCGAGGTCGGCATAGGGCAGCTCGAACTTGTATTGCCATTGGGGGTCATCGACCCCGTCCACCCCGGTGTCGTAGAAGTTGTCACCGAGCAGCAGCGCGAAGTCACATCCCTGCGCCGCACACACCGTGGCGATGACGTCGGCGACCGCGAACTGGGCCTCGTTGCCTTCGCCGGTGTCACCGAGGGCTATCCAACTGACCGTGACTTCTTCGCCCTCGCCTTCGCCTTCGCCTTCGCCCTCGCCGTCGCCCTCGCCTTCGCCCTCGCCTTCGCCCTCGCCGGCACCAGCGCCTTCACCGGCACCAGCATCGTCGTTGGTCGACGACAACGGCTCCGAGCAGGAAGCCAGGATGACAGGAAGAACCGCGAACCAGGACAGAGAGAGATGAGCCATGGGTCAGAGTAGCCCACACGCCAGAACCCTCAATCCCCCAGCAGGATGGGCAGCGCCTGCGGCGCCGTCGGTCCTCGCAGCTCGTCGAACCAGTACTTGCGAAACAGCAAGGTGAGCTTGTCGGTCCGTACCGAGAGTTCGTCGCCCGGCGGCGGCGCCTCCGACGGAAACGAGGACTCCAGCACGGCGCGGTCTTCGCCCACGATCTTGCGGTTCGACAGCGCAAAGAGGGGGTTGAAGACAGACGGGGTCAGAAAGCTGCGCGTATTGACGACGACCATGCGGGTGGTGACGTCGTCGACGGGCACGACGGCGACGTGCATGCAGAACTGGCGCTCGGGGGTATCGATGATGTGCAGCACCATCATGTTGGGCTTGCAGAACTCGAGGCTCCCCGGCTGAAGCTTGCCGTCGATGGCAATCGTCGATGTCAACCCCAGCGGCGTTTTCTCGATCTCGATGTCAAGGCGAGTGGTGGGGGTCATCGCCTTCGCCATGTCGCGGCCAATGGTGCCGGTGTGGACAAACGGCAGGTGTGGCCAGTCGAGCATGTTCTCCATCGCCCGCGTCCAGTGGGTCCGCCAGGTGACTTCAAGCATCGCGCGGGCGAGCCCCGGACGCGTCAGGGTCGCTGGCAACGTCAGCGGCGGCGGCGGCGACGACGACACCAGCGGCGCGGTGTAGATCCAGATGAGCCCGTCACGTTCCTCGACGGGGACGGCAACGGTCCGCAGGTTCTGCTTCTTCGCGTCCGGGTTCCACGGCACGTCGCAGACCTGGCCCTGGCCATCGAAGGTCCAGCCATGGAAGGGGCACTCGAGGCAATCACCCTTCACACGACCGAGGGAGAGGCGCACCCCACGGTGGGGGCAGTGGTCGGCGACGGCATGGGGCGTGCCGCTGCTGTCGCGAAAGAAGGCCAGTCGCTCGCCGGCAATGACCACCGAGCGGGGCTTCTTCTGCAACGACCTCGACGGCAGGGCCGCCGTCCAGACCCGGGCGAATCCTCGAAACATGGCGACCTCGTATATGTATATCAGTTGCGATAAAGAATAGATGCCACGTCGCCTGGTGTGGTTGCCAGTCGCCGCAGCCGATCAACGAGGGCCCCAGGCGCGGACGAAGGCGGCAACGTGGGTATCGACGAAGGCGCTGACGTCGAGGGGGCGGCAAGCGTCACCGCCGAGAGGCCCCTGGTGCAACAGCGCCATCAGCAGCGGGGCGACGAAGCCGAGGGCGGCGGCGCGCTCACCGCCGTCGTCGATGGAGGCCTCACCGCGCAAGGCGTGCACCCGAAGACGTCGCTCAATGGCTTGTTGGGTTGGCTCAAGCACGCCGGTCAAAAAGGCGGGTCCGGCATCGACGTGGGCCAGCCCGATGGCGAGGCTGCCAGCAAAGACCCGATCGACACCGAACGAGCGCCAGCCAAGCAGGATGTGGAACACCGCGTCGCGCATGGAGGTCGCGAGGTCGGGCGACGACGGCACCGCCATGGGTTCGACATGGGCGGCGCCGAGGGCCTCGGCGCTCTTCAAGGCGGCAACGACGAGGCCGGCGCGGTCGCCGAAATAGTGCTTGAGGGTCGGTACGCTGGCGTCGGCGGCGTCGGCCAGGTCGTTGAGGCTGCAACGGGTGCCGTCGCCCTCCAGAAGCCGCAGCAAGAGCTTGTGGGTCAGCGCCGCCCGCTTCTCGGTGTAGCCGGGATTTCGTGTTCCTTCAGGGCGTCCCATGATTAAATATCTCAAATTAGATATGAAACGTCAACCGTGGGCGGCCGACGATATCGTCGCCCAAAAAAGAAACGCGGTGTCGTCGACGAATCGATGACACCGCGTCGTCTTCACCCTCTCCCTTCAGGGAGAGGGTCCGGCCGAACGCCGGGGGTGAGGTCGGCAGGCTCCGGCCGAACGCCGGGGGTGAGGTCGGCAGGGTCCGGCCGAACGCCGGGGGTGAGATCGCCAAAAAAAGAAACGCGGTGTCGTCGACGAATCGATGACACCGCGTCGTCTTCACCCTCTCCCTTCAGGGAGCAACCGTGTTCTGGCCTTTGCTTTCGCCATCGCGTTTCTCC
>CAJBHN010000271.1 GCA_903952805.1 uncultured Myxococcales bacterium
ACCCCATCGGCCCCACCGTCGCCACCAACGTCGTGGTCAAGGCCGAGAAGGACGACTTCGAATTTTCGTGGAACGTCGATCGCGTTTCGGCCCGCGTCGACGATATCGACGGCGTCAACCTGAGCGCCGACGTCGCCTGCCAGCCCCTGCTGCCCAACGACGACCGCGCCTACCTCGTGGTCGAAGGCCAGTACGACCGCATCCAGGACGTCCTGTCGCGCATGGGCCTGGAAAACGTCGACCTGCACGACGGCATTCCGGCGACGCTGAATTGGGCCGAGGACCTCTTCCAGACCCAGGACATCATCAACGGCTACGACGTCGTCTTCGTCAACTGCGGCGTCGAGGAGTTGGAGTTGGCCCGCGGTCTGTCGGCCAACGCTGTTCGCAACATCCGCCGCTACGTCGAGCAGGGCGGGTCTCTGTACGTCTCGGACTGGGCCTACGAGCTCATCGAGCAGGCCTTCCCGGAGAAGATCGACTTCTTCGGCCCCGACGACGTCCACGACGGCGCCCAGGTCGCCATCGGCGGCGCCTACACCGCCCGCGTCATCGACCCCGACCTGGCCGCCCAGGTCACCGACGAGATGACCATCAACTTCCAGTTCCAGCTGGGCTCGGTCATCAGCCAGGTCGCCGACGACGTCACCATCTACCTCGAGACCGACATGCAGTACCGCCGTGACGGCAACATCGCCGACATCCTGCCAGACACCCCCGTCACCGTCGGCTTCCGCCACGGCCTCGGCAAGGTGATTTTCACGTCGTTCCATCAGGAAGACGACGAGACCCTCGACGGCCCCGAAGACGCCGTCTTGCGCTACCTCGTCTTTGAACTCTGAGGGTTTTCAGCGCCTGGCCAGCACGATGTCTGACAGGGGAGCCCGGGCCGGTCGGAACGTGTTGACGACGTGGCCGTCCTCGTAGCCGAGCGCGACCCCGCACAGCAGGCGCCACTCGTCGCCCACGTCGTAGCGGGCCCGCACCAGGTCGGGGTAGCTCGCCAGCACCGCCTGGGCGCAGCTCTGCACGCCGTGGGACGTGGCCGACAACAGCATCGCCATCAAGAAGCAGCCGGCGTCGAGGACGGCGTACTCGGCCATCGCCTGATGGGCGAAAAGAAACACCGCGGCGGGGGCATCAAACATCGCGTGGTTGCGCTCGAACTGACGGGTCCGGGCCTCGCTGTCGGCCTTGGCGATGCCCAGCGTCTCGTACAGACCAAAGCCCGTCTCCCGCCGACGAGCCTGCAACCCGGGCGGATAAGTGAAGAGCTGGTTGACGTCGGGAGTCGGCAACCGCGTCTGCGACGCGGCGATGAAGTCCTGACGCAATGCATCACACGTGGCGCCAGTGGCGACGGCGACCCGCCACGGTTGGGTGTTGGACCACGACGGGGCTTCCCGGGCATCCAGCAGGATGGCCTCGATGACGTCGTCGGGCACCGGGCGCGCCGAAAACGAGCGGGTGCTGTGGCGGGTGCGCAAGGCTTCGCTGACATCCATGGGCACCTCGATGCGGGGCTATTCAATGACGATGCTGCCGACCTTGACCCGATTGTCGGTGTCGACGTTGCGGCGGTCACCCGATGTCACGGGCAGACGGGTCTCACCCCGGTAGAAGCCAACCCACACGTCGTACACGCCCACTGGCGCGCTCCGCGGAATGGTCTGCTCGAAATGATCGCGGATGTGTTCGCCCAGCTGCCACAAGTCCGTGCGGTACCGCCCTCCCGCCGGCCAATGATCGGCGTTGATGCGGGTGGTGGCCGCACCGCCCTGCGGGTCAATGTGCACAAAGACCTGCCAGTCGCCGTCGATCACCGCGACCGGCGCGACATGCAGGGTGATGCCCAGGCGGGCCCCACGAGACAGCGCCGCATCAGGGATGTCGGCGCCACGCAGGTGGATGACGCCGCCAAAGGTGATGTCGGCCTTGGTCTGCGGCAACGTCGGTGTCACGCTGACGACGTCGGCCACGGTGCTGCGGTCGAAGGCCGCCTGTTGCGCCGCCACCGCCTGGGGGCGTGGCAATGCAAGCAGCCCCACAGCCCAGGCCAGCGCCGGCGTGGCGACGACGAACAACCAGCGCCGATCAATCATCGACGCTGCTCCAACACAGACGGCGCAGCGGCACACAACAAGCGCTCCAGGACCAGCTGAACGGCCCCGTTGCTGCGCAGGTCCTGACGGGCCTGGCTGAGGCCGTCGAGCGCTTTGACCTCGTCGAGTTCTGCCCCTTCGGGCGGCGCGCCGCCGCGGGCCCTCATCGAGTTGGCCAACATCCGCTCCGCGGCCAAGATGACCGCCTCGACCTCAAGGCGATCCTTGCCGAGAGCCTCGGCCACCCGCAGTCGCTCGCCAAGGTCCCGGCCAAGCTGCTTGAGCAACAAGCCAGCACGCAGCCGCTCGGCGGCGGGACGCAGACTGCCGTCGCCGTCGTCCATGACCGCTGGCACCGAGCACGCGCCCTCGCGGGCCCGAGCAGCCCGCACATCGGCGTCGGGAACCTGCAGGCGACGAAGAATCGCGGCCAGCGACGGCTCGGTCAGCGGCGAGAACGCCAGGCGCAAACAGCGGGAGCCAATGGTCGGCAACACCGCCCGGGCTCCCGGCACAATCAGAATCAGGACGGTGGTGGCAGCGGGCTCCTCCAGCACCTTGAGCAAGGCGTTTTGGGCCTTTTCATTCATCCGGTGGGCATCGACGATAATGGCGACGCTGGCCCTCCCCTCGTAAGGCCGCCGCAGCAGGCGCAAGCCCAGTTCGCGAACGGCGTCGATCTTGATTTCGGCGCTGGGCCGGGCTTTGCCGTCCTTGTCGCCCAGACCCCGGGCGACGGCCTCGGCATCGGACATGACGACGTGCAGATCCGGATGGCTGCCGCTGTCGACTCGACGACAGCCCCGACAGGCCCCGCAACCAAATGGCGTCACCTCGTTGGGCGTCGCGCGCAGGTCGCACAACAAGCCCCGCGCCAGTCCCCGGGCCGTCCGCTCCCGGCCGACGCCGTCGGGGCCAACGAACAAGAGGCCATGCGCCAGCCGATCGGCTTTGAGGGCACCAGCCAACGAGGCAACGGCCCGGTCCTGGCCGATCACCAACGACGACACGTTCGGGGTGCCAGACAGCTCCATGCCCACGCCATAGCTTGTCTGGCACCGGCCGGAAACGACCGCTCGAGAGATCGAAAGGCACCCGGGCTGGACGTCAGCTGGACGTCAGCTGGACGTCAGCTGGACGTCAGCTGGACTTCAGCTGGACGTCAGCTGGACTTCAGCCTGATGTCGACCCGGCGCCGCGGCGGGGCGGCAGTGCCGGGGCAACCGTGTGGCGGGCGCCGACGAAGCCCCCTTCTCGGGGCCAGGCTGAACCATTCCAGGAAGGGC
>CAJBHN010000272.1 GCA_903952805.1 uncultured Myxococcales bacterium
CCCGCCTCAGCCACAGCAGCCCGCCGAGCCCAAACGCGGTTTCCTGGCGCGATTGTTTGGTCGCACGCCGCCGTCGCCGCCGTCGTCAGCGCCATTCGACCCTGTCGCTGAGATTCTCTCCCTGCCTCGAGGGGCCCTCCGCCTCGATGCCTTTGAGCGACGCGTGCTGGCATTCGCGCCCGGCACAGCTGACCATCGCCTGGTGGCGTTGGCTTTTCACCGGGAGTTGGTGGGCCTGGTCACCGGCGCTGGTGTCGACTTGTCGCTGTTTGAGGGGCGTGTGCAGGCCTGCGCCGGGGCGTTGATCGCTGCCGGGGAAGACGAGAAGGCTGGCGAATTGTTCGCCCGTCTTGGTCGACGTCATCAGGCTGCTGAGCTGTTCGCCCGCGCTGGCGCGCTGGCGGCGTTGGAAGAGATTCACGCTGAGTTGGCCTTCGAGGAGGGCGGGGCTCGCTTCGACGCGAAACTGGCCTTCGAGCGTTTCGAATCGCTGTTTCTCGTCGGGCGCCGCGATGAAGCCCTCCAGAGCCTCGAGCGAGCGGTGCATTTGTGGGACAACCCGGTCTACGCCGAGGTCTTCGCCGGCTTTCGTGCGCGCCTGCCGACGCCACATGGTGTGACGTTGTCTGCGGGAGGCGACATCGTACGGGTCACGGCGCGCTATCCGCTCGTGCTGGGCCGGTCCGAAGACAGCGCCGTCCGCATCGACAGCCCCCTGGTGTCGCGAGCCCACGTCGACATCCAACGCCGCGCCGGGGAGCTCGTACTCAATGACCTGGTGTCGTCGGGCGGGACCCTGCTGGATGGCAAGCCCTTGCCGGGGCCGTCCCCGCTGTCGGCCCGGGGGACCATCGATCTGGCCGGCGTCGTCGTCGACTACGAGGTGTCTGCGTCGCACTTGCTGGTGCGCCCCCGCCTGCGACCCCGGGAGGTCACCGTGGCGATGCGCACCGACGTCCTCGACGACGCCTTGCTCGGATGCGCCCTGCGCATCGACGGCGGGAGGGTGCGGCTGGTGGCGGATGGACGGGGGCGCTTGAATGCCGACGCCATCCGCACCGACACGCTCTTGTTGGTGGGCGACCGCATCGCGGTGGGCGGTCGCACCTGGGCCGTCATCGCCTGATCGCTCAGGGTGACGCCGTCGCTGACGTCGCCCTCGAGGTCGCCCTGGCTCCGGGCTTTTGGGCTGGTGACTTCGCCGGCTTGCGCGCCTCAAACGCGGCCTTCGCGGCCCGCGGATCGGTCGACGTCTGCATCGAACAGCCCTGCTCGCCATGCGGTTGGGCCCACTGCAGGATCTGCCGCGACGACGTCACCGACGGGTCCCGCAGGAACGCCTGCAGGCTCGGGCCGGTCTGGATGCCGTAGTGGTATAGGTTGCCGTCTTTGGCGTAGCGCAGCGTGTTCCAGCCATGGGTGCGAAGAACGACGCTGTCTTCGCCCAGCGGCAGCGCCAGGGAGTTGGCGCGGGTCTGTTGGTCGTAGCTGAAGTACTGCTCGGCGTTGGACAGGTACCAGGTCTGAACCGTCAGGCCGGCCTTGCTGACGGCGGCGGCGATGCTCTGCACGGTCTTGTCGGCGGTCAAGTCGCCGCGCA
>CAJBHN010000273.1 GCA_903952805.1 uncultured Myxococcales bacterium
CCCCATGCCGACCATGAGTGCTCCCGAGCCCTCCTGGGCTGAGCCCGAACCCGAACCTGCGCCCATCGCAGCGGCAGCAGTCCCCATGCCGACCATGAGTGCTCCCGAGCCCGCCTGGGCTGAGCCCGAACCCGAACCTGCGCCCATCGCAGCGGCAGCAGTCCCCATGCCGCCAGTCCACATGCCATTTCTGGCTGCTCCAGAGCCCTCCTGGGCGGCACCCGCGCCCGAGCCCATGGGTGCTCCCGAGCCCTCCTGGGCGGCCCCCGCGCCCGAGCCGATGGTGGCAGCGCCCGAGCCCGAACCCGCGGCTATCGACACGCCAGGGGGCGACCCCTTCGAGCCGTTCGGCGGTGTGATGCAGCTCGATGATGTCCTCGGCGCCGACGACCCATTCGCGCCGCCTGCGATCCAAAGCGACAGTGAGCCGGCCAAACCCATGCGCCTCACGCCGACCATGGTCATGAAGCTCGATCCCGCCGAACAACGACGCTTGCTGGCCTTGCTGCTGGAGAAGGGCGACGTCACTACCGACATCTTGAGCACGCCTCCGACCGACGCCGACCAGGACCACGGCTCCGACGGGAGTTCGTGACCGGACTTCGCGTACAGGGCCTGACGGTGGCCATTGAGACCCATCGGGGCCCCGTGACGGTCGTCGACGGTGTGGACCTCGACGTGCAGGGCGGGCGCTGCTCGGCCCTCGTCGGCGAGAGCGGCTCGGGCAAAACCCTGACGGCGTTGTCGCTGATGCGGCTGCTGCCCACCAGCGCCCACATCACCGCCGGGACCATGAGCCTGCGCGATCGCGGCGGTGACACCGTCGACATCATGGGCCTCGACGACGCGGGCCTTCGCCGGGTGCGTGGACGGCGCATCGCGATGATCTTCCAGGAGCCCATGACAGCCCTCAATCCGCTGATGAGGGTGGTCGACCAGGTCGGCGAAGGCCTCGAGATTCACCTGAATCTGCGTCGTCGAGCAGCCCGCCAGCGGGCCACAACGCTGCTGGAACGCGTCGGCGTCCCCGCTGCCCGAGCGACCGCCTACCCCCACGAGCTGTCGGGAGGCCAACGACAGCGCGTCATGATTGCCGCCGCCCTCGCTGCCGACCCCGACATCGTCATCGCCGACGAACCAACCACCGCCCTCGACGTCACGGTGCAGGCCCAGGTGCTGGTGCTGTTGCGGGAACTGGTCGCCGAGCGGGGCATGGGCCTGCTGCTCATCACCCACGACCTCGGCGTGGTCGCCCAGGTCTGCGACGACGTCACCGTCCTGTACGCCGGCCGCGTCGTCGAGCAGGGCAGCACCGTCGACGTCTTCAAATCCCCCCACCACCCCTACACCCGGGGTTTGTTGGCCTCGATGCCGTCGACGGCGCCGCGAGGCAAGCCCCTCCCCGCCATCCGTGGCGTCGTTCCTCCGCTGGGACGCTGGCCTGCAGGATGCCGTTTCCGCGACCGCTGTGACGTCGCCGCCGACGCCTGCGCCGTCGACCCACCCGTGGTCATCGTTGGCGAACGCCGCGTGCGCTGCATCCATGCGGTACCCCGATGAGCGCGCCGCTGGTGCAGGCCACCGGCCTGGTACGCCGCTTCGACAACGGCACCGTCGCGGTCGACCACGTCAACGTCACCATTGCCGCTGGCGAGCGCGTCGGCCTCGTGGGCGAGAGTGGTTCGGGCAAGAGCACGCTGGGCCGACTGCTGTTGCGCCTTGACGACGCCAACGCCGGCACGGTCGCGTTCGACGGCCATGACCTCACCCGTCAATACGGCAAGAGCCTGCTGTGGTTTCGTCGACGAGCGCAGGTCGTGTTTCAGGACCCGAGCACGGCCCTGAATCCGCGACTGTCAGTGGGCGAGCTCGTCGCCGAAGGCCTCATCATCCACGGGCTTCACAGCCAGGACCGGCCGGCGCGGGTATCCGCACTGCTGGCAGATGTCGGCCTCGACGTCAGCGTGCTGCACCGACGCCCCCACGAGCTGAGCGGCGGTCAGAAACAGCGGGTCGGCATCGCCCGCGCCCTGGCGGTGGAGCCCGGCTTCCTGCTCCTCGACGAACCCGTGTCGGCGTTGGACGTCAGCGTCCAGGCCCAGATCGTCAACCTGCTCGCCGATCTGTCGGAGCGACGCGGTTTGACCATCCTGTTTGTGGCCCACGACCTCCACGTGGTGCGCCACCTGTGTGAACGTGTGCTGGTCATGTACCGAGGCCACATCGTCGAAGAAGGCCCCACCGAGGCCCTCTTTGAGACCCCGCAGCATCCGTACACGCGGGCTCTGTTGGCGGCGGTGCCCGTCACAGATCCGTCGCTTCGGCGTCGTGAGCTGCCGCTGCGGACGGTGGCCATCGAAGAGCTGTCAGAGGGTGGTTGCCAGTTCCGGCTTCGCTGCCCGGAGGCGAGACCGGTGTGTGCGGCGACGGTGCCGACGCTGGTCGCCATTGGCGGCGCGGGCGTTGCCGTGGCCTGCCACGCTCGCCACGATTCCTGAGCGCGGCAACGCGTGGCTGGGCCGGCTCAGGCCGCGTTGGACCACAACATCGCGAGCACCATGGTTGCCCCGGTGATGGTCAGCGACGCCCACAACAAGGAGCGCAAAAAACCGCTGTCGGCTGAAGTGGTCGTCGTCGTCATGGTGGTCATGGGGGCCCTGGGCGAAAACGCAGCGTGGAGACACGTGGCGCCGCCTGGCTCCACGTGTCTCCACAGTGCGACACGGTTGCGGGCCCGCGCAAGTTCTTTGACGCGCGCCACCGAACGTTTCTGCCGCTGACGACGCTGCTCAGTCGCCGAAGGTGAACACGCAGCGGGTCATCGGAACGCCGATGTCGGCAAAGGCAAACAGCACATACGACTGTCCCTCGACCAAAGGCAGCGGCGGCTCTGACGACGGCAAGGTCTGCTTCTGTCCCGCGGGAACCTCGCCGTAGCTGACCTCGCGAGTCTTCATGGGCACCGCCGGGGGAACGGTGTCGACGCGCCACAGCGTGCCGTCAGGCTTGTCGAAGTTGGGAGGGTTGCCGGGGTTGTCGCTGCCGGCATCGAGGACGTAGAGATAGCGGGCCCGGCCACCTGTCCAGCGCACCGTGCCGTCGACGTCGACACCCTGACCCTCCTCGCAGGGGCCGGGCTCAAAGGTTGCCTGCCGATAGAAGATCTCCGGCTGGGGAGGGAGGTCGGCGAATTCCGCAACACTGCTGCCCCGGTGGACCAGCTCGCCCTCGAAGAAGCGCTTCAGACGAGGCTGATCCGTCGACGGCAACCCCGACACGTCGCGAGAGAAGCCATTGTTGTCACTCGCCTGAAAGTTGCCGAGGTAGGACGAGTCAAAGGCACGGGCGGCAAACGCGAGGCCGTAGGTGCTGAAGCTGTTGGCGAAGTTGCCGGGGAACTCGGTGTCAAACACCGAAGCGCCCGCCGGCGTGACGCTTTCCTTGTGGCAGCACACGCAGGCGCAGCTGTCGAGTTGCTGCTTCACCCAATCCACCTCCGCGGCGTAGACGGGGTCCTGTAGGCGGGGGTCCACGGCGGGTTCGGTGTCATTGGGAGGCACCGGGCTGTAGGGCCGCTGGGTTCGGACGTCGTCGCAGCTGGCGTAGTCCTCAAAGGCGCGCCCCTCCTCGGTGCAGCCGGAGATCTGGTTCCAGGTGCAGACCTTGCCATCG
>CAJBHN010000274.1 GCA_903952805.1 uncultured Myxococcales bacterium
CCTGTTGGCGGGCAGCGACTTTGGCGCACTGCCGGCCGCCAACAAGAGTTTTATCGAATACCAACAAGGTCGCCTTGACCTCGTCGAAGGCCATCGGGTCTGGGCCTCGCGGCATTTCGAACGGATTCAACGCACGGGTGATACGAGTGCCCGCGTGCAGCGCTACGCCTTGCGGGCTCGCCTCGCCTTGGCCCTGGAAGAACTCAAAGAGACCCACGACCAGGACAGCAAAGCCAAGCGAGAGCGGCGCGCGGGGGCCATCAAGCAACTGGAAGACATTGCTGCGGTGAAAGACGGCGAGGCGAGCATCGTCAACGACGCTCATCGCGTCCTGGCCCAGCTCTACTTTGAAGACGGCCGCTTTGACGAAGCCGCCGTCGCCTACGACCGGATCGCGGTCCCGTTTTTGTCGGAAGAAGAAGCCGACTTGTTCCTCGAGAAGGCCTGGACTCGTTATTACAAAGGCGATTCCAATGGGGCTCTTGGTATTCTGCTCACCCTTGATGCCCCCAGCTATCGCAAGTATTTTCGACCCGAGCGTTTCGTGCTCAAGGCCCTCGCCTATAAGCAAATGTGCCATTACGCGGCCGCCAAGGCCGCGGCTCGGGAGTTTCTGCGTCGCTATGGGGCTTCGTTGCAGGAGCTGCGTCGAAGCCGTGACCCGTTGACGGATCCATCGGTTCGGGCCGCCGCGATCCAGCGTCGCAAGCCGAAACGCATGTTTGCGTTTCTCGATTCGCTGCAACGAGAGCGTGAGCGTGTGGAGCGCTTCTCTGACGAATATGGCCTCGCTGCCCACCTGGGGCGCGTGTACGAACTCAAGATCGCCGAGGTCAACCGAGACCTCGACCGCGTGGTGGAGGATGAAGCCATCGCGGTCGCCGCCGAGCTGCTCGACTATGAAGAGCAGGCGCGTCTGGTGGACTATGAGGTTTCTCTCGAGGTGTTTCGTCGCGTCAAACGGGGGGCTGGCAAGGCCGTTGCCGATGTGCAGGCTCCCATCCCCCTGGGCAGCCGCGAGGTCTATTATCGCTTCAATGGCGAGTATTGGAACGACGAGTTGCACGATTACCGTTTCCGAATCGACAATCGCTGTTTTGGCGAGGAGCTCTTCGTCCAATGATGGCCCTCATTCATTCCAGTCGTCGTCTGCTGGTTGCGGTCTGCGCCGTCGGCCTCGCTGTCAGCAGCGCCCCGGCGTGCCAAACCGTCCCCCCCCCTGTTCCGCCAGGCAAGCTGGAGGCGGCCCGTTTGGAGCTCGAGCGGCTCAAGCGCGACACCCTCAAGGTCGACAAGTCAATCGCGGTCACCAAGGATCTGATCAACAGGTCCAAGGGCGAGCGCTATTTGCCCGACCTCTATTTTCGCCTGTCGGAACTGTATATCGAGAAGTCGCGCCTGGTGTATTTTCGCGTCCTCGAAGAAGCGGGCGCCGAGGACAAGAGCGCCGTGGTCGCCCCGGAAGCGCGCCTGCTCAAGGATCAGGCGATTGCGGTGTACCGGCGAATTCTGTCGGAGTTTCCCGACTATATCGACAACGACAAGATTACCTTTTTCATCGCCCATGAATATCGGGAACTCGGCAATTTCCCCGAGATGATCAAGACCTACGTTGAGCTGGTCAAAAAGTTCCCCAGGTCAAACTTCCGTTTCGAGTCGTGGCTGATTCTGGGCGACTATTACTTCGACAAGGGCGACGTCGACGAGGCGATGTCCAACTATCGCTCCATCCTGAAGAACCAGGAGACCTATGCGCACAACATGGCCCGCTACAAGCTGGCGTGGTGCTACATCAACAAGGATAAGCCCATCCTTGCGGTCGACCTGTGGGAGCAAGCGGTCAAGACGCCCACCGTGCCCGACCCGGGCTCTCCCGCCATCGACCCCTTGTCGTCGAAGCCAGCCCGTCTCGACGTCAGACAAGATGCGCTCCGTGACCTGGCGTTTTACTATGCCGAGGTCCGCGACCCCAAGAGCGCGTTGGCATTTTTCCAGAATCTGACCGTGTCGCGGAGTGAGTATCGGGTCGCGCTGGAAAAACTGGCTCGTCGCTTCCAGATAAAGACCATGTATGACGAGTCCGCCAAGGTCTATCGTGAACTGATTCGCATCAGCCACGACGTCGAGCGCAATCTGGAATGGGCGGAGGCCGTCTACGAGGCCGCGGTCGCATCCAAAGATCTCAACACTGCCGACGAAGACGTCGCCATGCTGGCCGAGGTGGCTGCACGCTACAAATATTGGTGGCGCACCCCCAATGCCGACAAAAAGATTCTCGACGACTTTGAGTTGCTGACTCGTGATTTGTCGACGCGCCTGCACGCCCTTGCCAAGGAAAAGGGGTCGGACGACCTGTATCGACGGGCGGCACGGGCCTATGACCGCTACTTGTCGGTGTTTCCCGATTCTCCCGAGCGACTGAATATCGAATGGAACTACGCCGAGACGCTGTTTGCAGGCAAAGACTTCGTCAAGGCCGGCCGTCAGTACGAAACCGTGCTCAAATTGCTGTCGGCGGCTCCCGTCGCAGCCCCAGGTGACGGGGCGCCGCGCGCCGCGCCCCCCCCGGCCGCCACCCAACCGGCGATGTCGACCCCAGCCTCGCCGGACGGCAAGAATGCAGCCGCCGTCAAGGCGGTGGCGAGGGATGGCGCGGTAGCCCCGGTGCCAGTGGGCGGGCAGCGGCTCGTGGCCACCACGGGGTCGGTTGATGGCGACACCAGGCAGGCCATGTACTCGGCCATCCTGAGTTATTTCGAAGCATTGAAAACGGGCGAGAAGGCAACGCGCTTTGAGTCAATGATGGCCCGTGAAGGCATCAAAGCTCTTGGTGCCCGCTTCGTGTCGTCATGGCCTGCCGACGAGAACGTTCCGCAGGTCAAGTTCAATGTCGCTCGCGCCTATTTCGAACAGGGAATCTTCGATCGATCGATTGAACTCTTTGCGGCATTCGTCACCGAGCACCCGACCCACAAAGACGCCATCACGGCTGCCGAGCTGGCCCTTGACGCCTATGCTCAACAGGAAGACTTCAGCGGTCTCGCCAAACAAGCGCGCGCCTTCGCCAGCGATACCCGTGTTGACGCGAGCTTTCGTGAACGCGCCAGCACGATGGCCGATCAGGCCGAGCAAGAGGAAATCAACCGTCGCACCATCGCCGCCGAGGGACGCGTCGCCGAAGCCATCGCCAGCTTCGTCGTCGAGAAAAAGGGCACGGAGGTCGCCGCCAAAGCCCTCCACCAGGCATTTGTGATCGCCAAGGATCGCCGCAATCTCGCCGATATACAGTCGGTTGGACGCCAGCTGGTCGAGGAATACGCCAACACGAAATATGCCTTGGAGGTGTTGCCGGCGTTGGCCGACCTTGCCGTGCGCACCAGTCAGCTGGAGACTGCCGCCAGCTATTACGAAGAGCAGGCTCGCCGCTTTCCCAATGATTCGGCCAGTGATGCCATTTTGGAGAGTGCGGCCGCGATTCGGACCGAACTGAGCGAGTACCCCGCAGCCATGGCGGATTACGAGCGGCTCACCAAGCAGGGAGACGAGAACCGACGCGGCGAGTATTTCGAGAAGCTTGCCAGATTGGCCCTGCGCGCCGGTGACTTCCGCCGGGCAGAGACGGCGGCCTTGTCGGCTGCAGAGACGCCAGCGTCGGCGGTGGTCGCCAACGTCATCGCTGGTGAAGCTGCCCTGCGGACCGGCAAGCCGGAACAGGCCGTTGAGCGCTTGTCGACCGCTCTCGGCAAGAAAGCGAGTGGCGACGACGGCGAGGTGTGGCAGGCGCGCGCGCAATACCTGATTGGCGAGGTGGTCAGGGCCGAGTTTGAGCGGGTCTCCTTGACGGGAGGGACCCAGGATGGCGAGACCCTCGCCCGCAAGTTTGAATTGCTTGAGGAACTCGAGGGGGCTTACGTCGCCGCCATCCAGATTGGGGATCCGGAATGGGCCATGGGCGGCCTGTATCGAATCGCCAACGCCTACAAAGACGCCGCCGATTTCCTGGATACAGCCCCGGTGCCGGCTGGCACGAGCCCAGAGGACGAGAAGGCCTTGCGCACTGCTTTGGCCGAGCGTTCGACACCAATGCGCAAGAAATACGTCGAGACCATCGAATCCTGCAAAGCGCAGGCAAAGAAGTTGGAGGCGTTCAACCGCTTCAGCCGCGCTTGCTTCGGGGGCACGCCGGTCGATGACAACGGCGACTCCCCCAGGGCCCGCCTGCCGGGCCTGGTGATTCCAGGCCGCGAAGCCCTCGAGCAAAAGCTCGTCGACAACCCCAAGGATGTGGCGACGTTGACCCAATTGATTCGGTCCGCCATCAGCGTCCGTGATTTTTCGCTGGCACGTCTGCTGTCG
Source organism: uncultured Myxococcales bacterium (assembly GCA_903952805.1). GTDB lineage: Bacteria > Myxococcota > UBA727 > UBA727 > VGSZ01 > VGSZ01. The sequence continues at coordinate 4,357 of CAJBHN010000274.1, forward strand.
TTGCGGGCTTTGGAACTCGACGAGAAAAATGCCGAGATTCTGAATCTCCTGGGGGTTGCGTCTTTCCAGTCGAATTTTGGCCAGGCCGCCGCGGCCGCCTTCAAGAAATCCCTCAAGGTCAACGCAAAATACGGTCCTGCGCAGGCAAACCTTGGCGTGGTCTGGACCACGTATGGAGACGTCGACAAGGGCAGGGACCTGATGGCCAAGTCTGGCGTCGTCGAAGTCACCTCTCCTGACATTCTGCCCCAGGTGCGAAGCATGGGAGGCGGGCGATGAGCCGCATGTCCCAGCACCTGTTGGCGGCGCTGGCCGTGGCGATGCTGTCGTCGTCGTGCGTCGGACTGTCTGCGCGCGTTGACCGCGCGGCGCTATCCGAAATTCCCAACGAGGAATTGCTCGTCTTGTTCGACGCGGAAAACGACGTGCAGATCGCCCGTGACGAAGCCGATGCGGCATCCCGCAACCTGCAGGATGCAAAAAATGGACTGGAGACCGCGCGCCAATACCGAGAGGTCATCGCTCAGCGTCGCACGTCGGGGGCGACCGTTGACACGGTGTCTGTCCTCGACCTGCTTGGAGCCTGGAACGACGCACGCATTGGCATGCGCGAGGCGGAGGTGGACCTGAGGGATATCGAGTTGAGCACCAGCTCCACGCGTCTGTGGGCGGCACGGGCTCGTTACGAGCGGGAAAAGGCACGCCTTGTCAAAGCAAGGAACCCAGCGGTGGGCAAAGACATCGACCTGAAGGATTTCGATGACCAGGCGGACACCTGGAAGCTGCGGGAGGCCGAAGCCACCGCCGCTGTTGCCGCCCGCGCTGTCGGGGTCGTCGAAGCCCGAGCCCGCTATTTTGACCTCTCCCGCAAGCTCCAGGAGCAAAGCGGTGGTGCCTACGGTGGTCCGTGGGCGGACCTTCTGGACTAGGATCGTGCTTGTGCTGCGCATCCAGCCCTTCCTTCGCCTGCTGGTCATGTCTGCCTCCCTCGAGGCCGCCTCCGCCGTGGCACAGGAGCAACGCGATGGTTTGCTGGCCGAGGTGACTGAGCCTTCGCCGGCGAAGCCGGGCATCGCTTACTACGAGGAACTCGCAAAAAAGGGGCCACAGGAGGCCGGCAACCAGCAGCTCCTGGCGGCGGCCTACGGTCGTCAGGGCCGTGTTGACGACGCCCGACGTTCAGCCCGACGCGCCGTTGAACTCGCGCCGACGGTGGCCGAATTCCACCAGACGCTGGGACTGATCGAAGAGGGCGCCGATAGCTTGCCCGCCGCTGAGGCGGCCTTCAGAAGGGCCGCTTCGCTGGATGGCAACGTCGAGTACCGACTTGACGTCGCGCGGGTCCTGTGGCGGCTGGACCGACGTCCGGAGGCTGAAGCGACGTGGGAAGCCATTGCCACCGATTTTGTCAACGACCGCAATGTGGACCTGGCCCTCGCCAACAGCTTTCACGGGCTCGGCCGCAATGAGGAGGCGCTCGCTGCGTACGAGCGCGCCTTGCTGCTGTCCAAGACCGGCGTCGAAAGGGCGGACGTATTGGTCGATGTGGCGCGGGTCCATGCGGACCGTGGCGCCGTCAACCTGGCGCAGGAAGCATTGTCGCGTGCGCGTGACGCATCGCCGGCCGACGCTGACGTCGCCTATAACCTTGGCGTTCTGTATTTTCGTGCTGGCCAATACGACGCCGCCATCGCCGCCTTTGACGACGCGGTGAAGATCAAGCCCGATCATGCCAATGCCCTCAACAACAAGGGGGTCACGCTCGAGAAGCTGCGGAAGCTCGACGACGCGGCCACCGCCTTCAGGGCAGCCATCGTCGTCGACGACAACAACGGTTTTGCCCATTTCAATCTGGGGCTGGTGCTCTTCAAGTTGCGCCGTTTCAAAGACGCCGAGGTGTCGTTTGAGAGGGCGGCAGTGGTGGCTCCCGAGTTGGGCGACGCCAAATTCTTCCTCGGCGAAATTTACTTTCAGTTGGGCGACACCAAGAAGGCCCTGCGCCTGTACAAAGATGCGCTGCACTCCAACCCCGACGACGCATCGACCCATCGTCGCGTTGGTGACATCCACCTGCAAAACGGTGATCTCGATCTGGCCATTGGCGAGTACTGGGCCGCGGTCGACGCCAACGCCGACGCACCCGACCATCGGGCCCAGCTCATGCGTGTCCTGGTGGCTCGCAACAATGACGGCGACATCCGACGGGCCGTCAAGCTCGGCGACGCGGGCCTTGCCAAACACCCCGAACACCTTGAGGTGCGCACGGCGCTTGCCGCCGCTGAGGTTGCCGCCCGTCGCAGTGAGCGAGCGCGACAACTGCTTGAGGAGGGGACCCGGGTCTCGCCGCAGGATCCGCAGGCGCACACCGCGTATGCCCGCTTCCTGCTTGAACAAGGCAAGGTCGCCGACGCCGACGCCAGTTTTGCAGCCGCCATCAAGCTCGACCCCCACAACGCCGCCGCCATCGCAGGCCAGGGTGACGCTGCCTTGAGCCAGGGCGACGTCGTTGGCGCCGAGAAGGCCTTCCGGTCGGCCCTTGAACTCGACCCTGGACTTGCCAGCGCTCGCGCCGAACTCGGCTACCTGTACTTCAAGGCTGACAAGAACGACGCTGCCATTGGGGAATTGACCCGCGCCGTCAGCGACGACGCTCGGCTTGGTCGGGCCTGGTTCTACCTCGCCTTTGCCCAGTACAAGGCTGGCTTGAAGGATCAGGTGGAGACGTCGCTGAAGAAGGCTGTGGCCGTCCAGCCCGACCTCGCTGAGGCGTGGCTGCAGCTCGGCAAGCTTTACGTGCAGGTTGGCAGGCAGGACGACGCCAGAAAGGCGTTGCTCGCCGCCGAGAATGCCCGCGGCGGCAACTACGAAGAGGCGCGACTCGAACTGGAACGGCTTCAGGCACCCTGAGTGAACAGGTGCTGTGTTGCGACACCGGACTGGGGCCGAACGCAGTTCTGCGGGCATCCTGGGGCTTCAGGCGATGCCCAGCGGTTGGGCCGGTGGTCGGCTCACCAGGCTGGAGGGACGAATGTCAGCGCCACCTGGGAACGTGCCGGTGTCGCCACCTGCGCTCCCCAGGCCCCTGATGCATTGCCGACGGCCCACACTTCAACGTCGTGGTCGTTGGGCATGCCGTCGAGGATGAAGTGTCCGGCGCCATCGGTCGGGGCTTCGCCCTCCAGGCCGAGGCTCTTGATGCGGTAGTGGACGGCGCCAAAGGCGATGGGCCCTCCGTCGGTGCCATAGACCATGCCGGAGACCGTGCGACCCGCAACGGCTCGGAGTTGTACCTGCTGAAAGCGGCCGATGTCGTCGACCGTGCCGAGAAACGCCCGGGCGACACGGCCGTGGCCGCGGGCCGTGATGGTCAGTTCCAGGCCCTGGTGGACGGGGAGAGCAAAGCGACCAGCCTGGTCGGTCACGACGGTGCTGGTCTTGGCGCGGGGATCGAAGGCGCCGCCGACGGCCACCATGGCACCCACGATGGGCGCACCCAGTTCGTCAACGACCACGCCCCGGACCGCAGGGCTCCAGGCCAGGGCCATGTTGAAACTGGTGGTGGTGGCGTCGACGACCAGCGTCGCCGTCTTGGGCACATGCTCATCAGCGGTGGCGTTGACGACATAGCGCCCCGGGGCCAGGCGGGCCTGGAAGCGGCCGCTCGCGTCGGTTCGGACCCGAACCACACCAGAGAGGCCGGTGCGGGCCGAATCGTCTTGCCACAGGGCCACCGACGCCATCGCCAACGGCGCTCGCTGTCGACCGGTGATGACGCCCGTGACAGCCCGGTCGGTGACGCCGAGTTCAACGTCGTGGAAGGCGCGGCGCCCCCCTGCAGCGGGGCAGTGGAACGTTGGCACGCCATTGAGGGCCATACCGGGGACATCGACCGTGACGTCGTAGTGGCCGGGTGCCATATCGATGAGGCGGTGGGTGCCGCGGCCATCAGTGCGAGCGTCGAAGCGCTCGACCACGGCGCCGTCCTGCAGCCGAACCACTGACACAGCAGCGTTGTTGACCACGTCGCCAGCAGCGTCACGCACGCGCAGCGACAACTGACAGGCGGCATCGTTGCGGGCTGCGGCCCGGCCGACCAACCATGACGACGGTGAAGGCGGCAGTGGTGGGGCCGGCGTGATGCGGGCTTCAAATTGGTGCAGCGCCGACAGACTGCCGAGGACGGCGGCACCGATCAGGACGCTGGTGACGACGCCAACCGTTCCGGCGGGGGCCCTTCGTCCGAGGCCCACCAACATGGATCGGAGCAGGGAGAGGTGTGGCTTTGGCATCTGCACTCCGGCGATCAGCGACAGCAGAGGACGAGACGACAAACCGTACCAGCCACCGCGTGGCGATGCCGTGATCCGACGCTCTCCCACGAACCCGTACATGTGGGGGTGCATCCCACCGGTCGCTGGTGCAAGGCTCTGAACCATGATGGATTGGAAGCCACGCGTGCGCGCCGGGCTGCGCTGGGAGTCACTGCCGCTCACCGCCGAAGAAGGTTTCTTGCTGTCGCGAATGGACGGCATGACCTCAGTTCAAGGGTTGCAGCAGGTGACCGGCCTCAGCCAGGGTCAGGTCCGGGCCATGCTGGCCAAGCTGTCGGCGACGGGAGCCATTGAGCCGGCCCCGGTCGCACCGTCTCTCGAGCCGACGTCAGCACCGGCCATCGTGAACGCCACGACGTCCAGGCCGGCGCCCATGACCGTCGAGGTGACGCCCGACGTGGTCAGCGACGCGCTGGCCGGTCCCCATGACGACCAGGCGCTCATCCAGGCTGCCTTGGCCTCCTTGAACCTCGATGACTCGCTGGAAGGCGATCCCACCGACGAAGGCGACGCCGTCCTTGAGGACGACGACGACGCGGGCCTCAGCATGGGCGCTGCGGGCGGCGTCCCCCGCGCCACTGCCGATGCAGCACCGATGGGCGAGGGGCCAGAGGCTGACATCGCTGCTGACGACAGTGACGTATTGGCAGCTGAAGCGGAGGACAGCGCCGTCGACGTCGAGGAGGGCAACCATCGCAAGCTGTTTGAGACCCGACTTCATCCGTTGCCGCCGGAGGAGCGCGAAGCGCTGGCTCGTACCGCGAGCGGTTCGACAGCGATGGCCCTGTGCTTTGATCCGGTGCCCCAGGTCATCGCCCGCTTGATGGAAAACAGCGACGTGGGATTTCCGCATGCGCGGTTGATCGCCCGCTACCACCGTACGCCCCAGGGCCTCGACGCCATCTTCAAGCGCAGCGAGTTCCCCAGGGACAGTCAGGTGCAGCGGTACCTGCTGTCCAATCCCATGTTGAGCGAGCCGCAGCTCAAGCGGGTGCTGCAGCCCAAGCCCCTCGTGCAGGTCTACAAATGGGCGTTGTCTAGAGAGCTCCCTGAGGCCAATCGCGTCAAGGTTCGTCAGCTGCTGCGCAGCAAATGGGGGGTTTCTGACGGGGAAGAGCGAGCCAATCTGGTGTGGTCCTCCGAGGGGCGCTGTCTGCAGTACCTCGTGGGCCTGCAGCTCGATTCCAAAGCGACGACGTTGCTGTGCCAGCGCAGCATCCACTCGGTCATGATGATCCAATCGCTGGCCCGCTTTACCGCCACGCCACCGCCCCTGCTGGCGCATCTGGCCCGGCAGCCCGTCGTCAAACGTCAGCCAAACCTGAAGACAATGATCATGCAGCATCCCAACTGCCCGTCGGAACTCAAGCGCAAGAAGCCTTGAGCGTGCAGCGCTCGTCGAGCACGCCGCCCCGATCGGCCATCAGGCTCCGGCGGCGGCCTTGGCGGCGTGCAGCAGCAGCTTGTCTGGCAGGAACTTGCCAGGGTTCAAGATGCCGGCCGGGTCGAAGCTGTCCTTGAGGCGCTGCTGCAGGGCGACGACGTCGGTACCGAGCTCTTTGGGCAGGTACTTCTTTTTCGACAGCCCCACGCCGTGTTCGCCAGAGATGGTGCCGCCGAGTTCAAGGACGGTGTCGAACAGGTCGTCGAGCAGGGCCTCCACCTGCACCATCTGCTGGAGGTCGTCGAACAAGACCTGGGTATGCAGATTGCCGTCGCCGGCGTGGCCGAACGAGCAGGTCTTGAGTCCATGCTTTTCGCCCAGCAGGCCCGTGCGGGTCACCATCTCGGGGATCTTGTTGCGGGGCACGACGATGTCTTCGGAGACCTTGTGCTTTTTGATTTTTCGGGTGGCCTCCGACAGCAGACGGCGACTGGCCCAGATGTCGCGGCGCTGCTTGGCGTCTTGGGCGATGAAGGCGTCAACGGCGCCGTGCTCGGTGGCCACCTCGATGCAGCGAGACAGCGCATCGAGGCTGCCCTGTTCGCTGTCGCCGTCGGTCTCGAGAATCAACGCTGCCCCGGCGCCGACGGGGAAGCGATACGGCGGATTCATGACCTTGACGGCCTCGATGCTGTCCCGGTCCATGTACTCAAGGGTGCGGGGAAGAATGCCTCGCGCCAAGATGGCGCTGACGGCGCGCACCGCAGGACCCGTATCGGGAAAGACCGCCAAAGCGGTCTCCACATAGCGCGGATTCGGCAGCAGCCTCAGCGTGATGCCCGTGATGATCCCAAGGGTCCCCTCACTGCCCACCAGCAGGCTGGTGACGTCGTAGCCGCACACGCCCTTGGTCGTGCTGCGGCCGGTGCGGATGAGCTCCCCCGTTGGCAGCACCGCCTCGATACCCAGCACATACCTGCCGGTGACGCCGTACTTCAAGGCGCGGGGACCGCCGGCGTTGCAGGCGACGTTGCCGCCGAGCGTGCACCACGACAGCGACGCCGGATCGGGCGGATAAAACATGCCTTCCGCCTCGACGGCCTCTTGAAAGGGCTGCAAAATCACCCCCGGCTCGACGCGCGCGATTTGATTTTCGCGATCAATCTCGCGAATCGACGTCAGCCGGTCGAGGGCCATGACGACGCCGCCGTAGACGGGGACGCAGCCGCCCGATTTGCCCGAGCCAGCCCCACGGGGGGTGACGAAGACGCCGCGTTCGGCGCAGGCTCGCATCACCTGTTGCACCTCGTCGGTGCTGCCAGGGCGAACGACGACGTCGGGCAGCGACGGCGTCAGATTGGGGGTCTCGTCGTGACCGTGGCGGGCGAGGGTTTCTTCATCGTCGATGGCGAAGCCGTCGCCCACGATGAAGCGGAGGCGGTCGACGAAACCAGGGGGCAGGCTCTTGCGCATAACCCCACGCTATCAATGTGTCGCTGCGCAGGGACAACCGCGATCCCGACGCCGCCGCGCGGCGACCATCAGCGGGGGAGCGTGTCCACCAACTCATTGATCCGGTCGCAGACCCAGCCCGGCTGATCGAGGGGCAGATCGTGGCTTGCGGCCTCGGAGCCTGTGCCCTCATTGAGCTTGAGCGGCAGCGCGAGGCGCGTGGCGATGGCCTCGGAGCAATGCCAGGACACGAGTTGATCGCCCGTCGACGCCAAGATCCACGTGGGCACCGCCACCGCCGCCGGCGATCGCACTTTCATGGCCGCACGGATTTGAGCGACGGCATTTTTGGGCTTCGGTGGGGTCAGCGCCGCGACCTCGGCGTAACGCCGGGCATCCTCGTCGAGGTTGCCCTGGCTGCGGGTCATGCCCAGCAGCATCCGCTCCCTGGCGGCGTGATTCATGAACGGCGAGCGAACAATGTTGGGCCACGTCCGGGGCAGCATGCGGTGCCACAGCGGCGAGACATCACCCAGGCTGGAGTTGATGATGACGCCACAAGCGAAGTCGTTGGGGTAGCGCGCCAGCCACGACAAACCGACCATCCCCCCCAGCGAGACGGCGCAGATGCCGATTTTTTCACCTTCAGGGACTTGTCGACGCAGACGCAGGCGCATGTCGTCGACGAACTCCGGTACCGTCGCTGGCACGGGACTGTCGTTTTCAGTCCCGAAGCCCGGCAGGTCGACAAAGACCACCGACGTCGGCGTGCCGTCGACG
>CAJBHN010000275.1 GCA_903952805.1 uncultured Myxococcales bacterium
ACGGTCACTCCAGCACATGCCCTCCCGTCCCGATTCCCTTCCTGCCGCCCCCGCCGACGACGACATCCCGGTTCGTCGTCGCGTTGGGCGGCGGTTGGCGTTTTGGACGGCGGGCACGGCGCTGTTGGTGGGGTCGGTGGCGTCGGTGTTGCTGGCTCCCTACCAGGACGCCGAGGCTGAGCGGGTCGCGGCCGATCACATCTCGCTGCTGGCGGAAGCGGTGGCGGCCACCTACGAACAGGATGTTCCAAGCGAAAGGAAACGGGCCGACGACGAGGTCGAGCGGGAACTCCAAGACGCCGACATCGAGAGGGAGCACGTGCATCGGGCCCGTGAAATCCTCCAGCAGCTGCAGCATGCAGATGGCGTCGTTGCCGTCGACGTCACCAACCATAAGGGCGTCGTCAAGCGTTCCACTCGTACGCAGCGCATTGGCACGGTGGTGCCGCTGCCGCGTCGGCTGCGCTCGTCAGCGGTGGACGATGAGCACCTCACCGTGTCGTACGCCATGCCCTACACCCGGGCTTGTATGGGCTGCCACGACACCAACGACGAAGTCGCCGGCGTCGTCAATGTCGTCGTCGACAAACACGCTGCCTTCGCCAGCCTCGACCGCTATCGGCTGGTCACCAGTTTGATTCTGGCCGGCACCTATTTGTTGCTCGTCATCTTGATTGTGGCCCTGACGGAGCGCACGGTCGGCCGCCCTGCCTTCATCCTCGCTCGCCTCATGAAACGCGCCGAGCGTGGCGACTTCCTCGTGCGCGCCCGTGTGGTTGCCGACGACGAGATTGGCGCCCTCGCGGCGGCCTTCAATCGCATGTTGCGGTCCATCACCGCCATGAAGGCCGACGAGGTTGAGCGCGAACGCAAGCTGCTGGCGGCTGAGACCGAGTTGTCGATGAAGGCCGAACTGGCTGCCGTCGCCGAGCGTTTGCAGCAGTCCAACGCCGCACTTGAACGTCGGGTACGCGCCCAGGAACTCCTCATGGAGGCTGCCCATCGCCTTGGCTCGACGCTGGAGCGGTCACAACTGCTGGAGCGGCTTTCCCGGGTCATCAAGGACAAGCTTGGTCGGGCCGACTTCTTGATTTACCTCGTGGTCGAGGGTGACAACCACGAGGCGATGCTCGAAGTGTCCCGTGCCTCAGGCATGTTGGACCGTGATGATGTGCGCAAGCGGCGCTTCCGGGTCGGCGAAGGCATTACGGGGCTGGTGGCCGAGACTGGTGCGCCTCTGCTCGTCGACGACCTGCGCGATCCGTTCAAGAAGACCGCCATTCCCCCCGCCATCAACGCCTTGCCTCTGATTGACCGCGGCTCATTGGTCGCCGTGCCGATGTTGCACAAAGGCCGCGTCGTCGGCGTCCTTGAGTTCTACGATGCCGAAGTCGGCTCCTTCGACGAGGACGATGCAAAGCTGCTGGAGGCTCTTGGTGCCCAGGCCGCCATGGCCGTCGTCAACGCCGACCTGTATCAGACGACGCTGGAGCTGTCGGTCACCGACCCCTTGACCAAGCTCATGAATCGACGAGCCCTCAATCGTCTGCTGGATGCGGAGTTGGAGCGCGCTCGTCGTTTTGGCACGCCGCTGGCGGTGCTCATGCTCGATGTTGACCACTTCAAGCATTACAACGACCGCATGGGACATTTGCTCGGCGACGAAGCCTTGCGCGCCGTGGCCGACGTCCTGCTCGCCTCGGTGCGAAAGGTCGACGCGGTGGCCCGATTTGGCGGCGAGGAATTCTGCGTCGTGCTGCCGCGGACCGACGAAGCCGCTGGCCACGAGGTTGCTGAGAAACTCCTCAAGGCTGTTCGGGGCCTGGACCTGCCCGGGGCGGCGTCCCAGCCACTGGGGAGGGTGAGCATTTCCGTCGGCGTCGCCATCTACCCAGACGACATGCCCCCCGCCATGGAGGATGCCCCAGCCAAAGTCATCGTCGACGCTGCCGACCAGGCCGCCTACGAGGCCAAGCGACGGGGCCGTGATCGGGTGGTGGTTGCCGGCGAGGCGAGGCCGAAGCGTCCCAAGCTCCACGAACTCCGGACTCCACCCGAGGGCGTCGCCGCCATCCCCACCGCCGCCGTGGTCGACAAGGCGTGATCCAACGGCGGCCATCGAGGACCGCGACGGTGCGGACCGTCATTGGCACAGCATCTGCGGAATAAGCCGCTGGATGACTGGCCGGAACACCGGGCGGGTCGTAGACTGCTGCAATGGGTGATCCGGTTCTCGTCGTCATTTCGGTCGTGGTGGCTGGTACGGTCGCCGTCTACGGCCCCATTGCCGCCGGCAGCTGGCTTATGCGTCGGGGGCAGCTCCGCGAAGCGTGGCGGGTGGAGCCCAACCAGCTGCCTCCCAGGCGTCGAATGCAGATGGCCCGGCTGTTGTTCCAGGAGGCCGTGCGCGCGCACCAGGCCGGAGACCACAACAAAGCGGCCGACACCTGCCGTCGGGTGCTGCGTTTTGAGAGCGATGACCCACAAGCGAGCCGTTTGCTGGTCGCCAGCCTCTTTGCCGGCGGTCGCTTCGATGAAGCTCGCCAGGCCCTTGAGCGTCATCTGCAGGCCAATCCACAGGACGAGGCCGCCAAGCTCGTCCCGGCTGCCATCTACTGTGAGCGCGGGGACCTGGTCTCGGCCCGAGAGGCCCTCGACGCCATCGACCCGGCCAAGCTGCCGACTGCGGATCGGGCCCTATGGTATAATAATTACGCGTTCACGTTGTCGGGCCTGAAGATCGACCTCGACCTCGCCCAGGAGTACGGCGAAAAGGCGCTCCAACTGGCGTCCCAGGCTGATCGACAGTTTGCGTTGCGCACCCTCGGGGTCGTTCACCTGGCGCGCAAGGAGCCCGCCATGGCCGTGGAGCGCCTCGAGACCGCCTTGAAGGAGAGACAACACCTGCGTCCCGGCGATATCGAGTTCACGCGCTACCACCTGGCCCGCGCCTATCTCGACCTCGGCCGCGACAGGGAAGCGCGCGCCCAGCTCAACCTGATCGAAGGTGGGCGCACGGTGTATGCCGAGAAGGCTCGTGAGCTGTCCCGCGAGTTGACCGCCCCCGCGGCCGCGTAAGCGGTTCCCACAGAAACACTCGGAGTATCAGCTGGTTGCGGCGGTGGACGGCGGCGAAGGAATCCGCCGTTCGCCCGTCGAATCGGCTTCTTGACCACGGCATCCCGTGGTACTGAACCAGCGTTCTTCGTCGACGACGTCCTGTGCGTTCGTCGACGTCGTGAAGGAGTACGCGACCGTGGTGAGTGAAGCCGCAGCCAGCAAGCCAGTTCCCAACACCAACTCCGATGCGGGCGCCTACAACGCTGAGAGCATCATCAAGCTGGAGTACCCCGACAACGTTCGCAAGCGTCCGGGCATGTTCATCGGCGACACCGACGACGAGGCCGGCACGGCCTTGCATCACCTGGTGTTCGAAATCGTCGACAACTCGGTCGACGAAGCCCAGGCGGGCTTCGCCAACAACGTCAATGTGCGCTTGCACGTCGATGGCAGTGTCACCGTGTCGGACGACGGCCGCGGCATCCCCACCGAAATCCACTCGGTGACCAAGCGCCCGACGACCGAGATGGTTTTTTGCGAACTGAACTCGGGCGGCAAGTTCGACCAGAACAGCTACAAGGTCTCGGGCGGTCTGCACGGGGTCGGCGCCGCTGTCGTCAACGCCCTGGCTGAGTTCCTCGAGGTCGAGGTTCGTCGCAACGGCAAACTCTACAAGCAGAACTTCATCCGCGGGATTCCCCAGGGTGGAGTCACCGAGCACGGCGAGACCAGTGAGCGCGGCACCCAGGTGCGTTTCCGTCCCGACCCCCTGATGTTTCGCCGCACGGACTTCAGCTTCGACGTGCTGTCGGCCCGCTTGCGTGAGCAGGCCATGCTCAACAAGGGCGTGCGCATCACGATTGTCGACGAGCGCGCCGCCAACAAGGAGCACGTCTTCGCCTTCGAAGACGGCATCAAGGAATTCGTCGCCCACCTCAACAAGAGCAAGTCCGTCCTGCACAAGGAGCCCATCAACATGATCGGCGAACGGATGCTTGGGCCCGGGCCCAGCATGTGCTCCGTCGAGGTCGCCATGCAGTGGAACGACTCGTACGCCGAAAACGTGTTCTGCTTCACCAACACCATCCGCAACAAGGAGGGTGGGACCCATCTGGCGGGCTTCCGCACGGCGCTGACGCGGACGCTCAACACGTACATGCAAAAGGAGATGCAGAAGCAGGTCGGCAAGATGGACATCGAGGGCGACGACATGCGCGAGGGCCTGTGCGCCGTCGTCAGCATCAAGATGCCCGACCCGAAGTTCAGCGATCAGCCCAAGAGCAAGCTGGTCTCCGCCGACGCCACGCCTTGCGTTTCCTCCGTCGTCGCCGACCGGCTGGCGGCCTGGCTCGACGAAAACCCCGCCGAAGCCAAGAACATCTGCGGCAAGGTCATCGACGCCGCTCGCGCCCGCGAAGCGGCCCGCAAGGCCCGCGAACTGACGCGCCGCAAGGGCGCCCTCGACGGCATGGGCCTGCCCGGCAAGCTCGCCGACTGTCAGGAAAAAGACCCGGCGATGTCGGAAATCTACATCGTCGAAGGTGATTCGGCCGGTGGTTCCGCCAAGTCTGGCCGCGACCGTCGCACCCAGGCCATTTTGCCCCTGCGCGGCAAGATCTTGAACGTCGAGAAGGCCCGCTTCGACAAGATGCTCGGCAGCACCGAAATCACGACGCTGATCACGGCGCTGGGCACCGGTATCGGTAAAGATGAATTTGATGCGCAAAAGGCGCGCTATCACAAGATCATCTTGATGACCGACGCCGACGTCGACGGCAGCCACATCCGCACGCTGCTGCTGACGTTCTTTTACCGTCAAATGCGTGAGCTGGTGGATCGCGGCTATCTCTATATTGCCCAGCCTCCCCTCTACAAGGTGCAGAAGGGCAAGAGCGAGCGCTACCTCAAGGACAATGACGCGCTGGAGCGCTTCCTCGTCGACGAGAGCATCCGCTCAGCCACCGTGCGGGCCAACGGCGCCCCCATCGAAAACGACGTGCTGCGGGCCAGCTGCCTGGCATTTTATGCCTACCAGCGGCTGCTGGAACGGCTGCGTCGTCGCATCGACATCAAGGCCCTCGACGCCATCGTGCGCGGCGGCCGCGTGTCCCTGTCCGACCTCGCGGCTGAAACAGTCGATGCCAACGGCATCAAAGCCATCGAGGCTCGCATCCGCGCCCACCTCGAGCGGCACGCGCCCAACAACCTGCCCGTGCAGATTGAGGTCGGCGAAGACGCCTCCCGCGCCAATGTGCATACGCTGATGGTCAAGACGCAGCATAACGGTGCTCCCGTCGAGACCAAAGTGACCCACACCCTCATCGAGGGCGTCGAGTACCAGGAGCTGATGCGCCTCACGTCGCGCATGGACCTGATCGGCAAGGCGCCGTTCCTCATCGAGAAGGGGCAAAACACCATCGAGTGCGCCTCGATCGACGAGTTGGTCTCCAAGCTCGACGACGAAGCCCGTCGCGGTCACAGCATCCAGCGCTACAAGGGTCTGGGCGAGATGAACCCCAACCAGCTCTGGGAAACCACGATGAACCCAGCCAACCGCACGCTGCTGCAGGTCAAGATCGACGACGCCGTCGAGGCCGACCAGATCTTCACGGACCTGATGGGCGATGAGGTCGAACCCCGCAAGGAGTTCATCGAGAAGGCGGCCCTCGACGTCATCAACCTCGATATTTAGGCCCCAGGTCAGGTGACGAA